>USHA01000118.1 GCA_900554325.1 uncultured Collinsella sp. | reverse complement strand
CCCGCCGCTCGCGTCGAGGGCCACACCATCACCACGCTCGAGGGCCTCAAAGCCGAGTCTGAGGCGCTGGCCCGTGCGATGGCTGCCGAAGGCGCTGAGCAGTGCGGTTTTTGCGCCCCCGGCCTCATCATGAACGTGCTGGCGCTTGCCCGCGCTGCCAAGGAGGACCCGAGCCTCGTCGCCACGCGCGAGGAGCTGTCGCGCCAGCTCGCCGGCAACCTCTGCCGCTGCAGCGGCTACGAGAGCCAGCTGCGCGCCATCGTTCGCTTCCTCAACGAGTCTGGCGTGCAGGTGGGCTTTGAGATGCCCGAGCTGCCGGTCAATAACACCAGCTGCGATGGCGTCTCGTATAAGCAGATCACTCACAAGCAGCCCAAGAAGGACTCGAAGGCCCTGCTCGAGGGGCGTCCCGTCTACACGGGCGATATGGTGCCCGCCGGTGCGCTCATCGTCAAACTCAAGCGCAGCCCCTATGCCCGCGCCAAGATCCGCTCCATCGATACGTCGCGCGCGCTGAAGGTGCCCGGCGTCGTGGGCGTCTACACCTACGAGGACGTGCCCAAGCGCCGCTTTACCATCGCCGGCCAGAGCTATCCGCAGCCGAGTCCCTACGACCGCCTGATTCTCGAGAACCTCGTCCGTTACCAAAACGAGGAGGTGGCGATCGTCGCCGCCGAGACCGAGGAGGCTGCCGACAAGGCGCTCAAACTCATTAAGGTCGACTATGAGGTGCTTGAGCCGCTGCTCGACTTTACCAAGGCGCTCGATAACGACATCGTGGTCCACCCCGAGGGCGACGTGACCTTTATGTTCCCGCAGGGCGGCGACGTGTCCCGCAACCTGGTGTGCAGCGGTACCAGCGATTTTGGCAACCTTGACAAGGCGTTCGCCCAGAGCGACATCGTGTTCACCCGCACCTACACCAGCCAGGCCACGCAGACCGCACCCATGGAAACCTTCCGCGCCTTCGCGACGACCGACGCGTTCGGGCGTATCTCGGTGACCACCTCTACGCAGGTGCCCTTCCACGTGCGCCGCATGGTCGCGCAGTCGCTCGATATCCCGCAGTCGCAGGTGCAGGTCATTAAGCCGCGTATCGGCGGTGGCTTTGGCTCCAAGCAGACGGGCTGCTGCGAGATCTTCGTTGCGTTCGTCACCCAGCAGACCGGCCGTCCGAGCTACTGCTGCTACACCCGTGAGGAGACTATCACTGCGGGCAACTCTCGCCACCAGATGCAGATGACCGTTAAGCTGGGCGCCATGAACGACGGCACCATCACGGCCATCGATTTGCACACGCTGTCCAACGCCGGCGCGTACGGCGAGCACGCCACCACGACGATCGGCCTTTCGGGTCACAAGAGCCTGCCCATCTACAACCACGTGAAGGCGAGCCGCTTTAGCTGGGACGCCGTCTACACCAATACCAACCGCGGCGGCGCGTATCGCGGCTACGGTGCCACCCAGGGCCAGTTTGCCGTGGAGAGTGCCGTCAACGAGCTCGCCGACATGTTGCACATGGACCCCGCCGACCTGCGCCTTAAGAACATCGTGCGCGAGGGCGAGATCATGCCGCAGTACTACAACGAGAAGCTCAACGCCTGCGCGCTCGACCGCTGCCTGCTGCGCGCGATGGACATGATCGGTTGGCGCGACAAGCCGCTAGCCGTCGACCTGGGCGACCGTGTGCGTGCTCTGGGCTGTGCGCTCACCATGCAGGGCTCGGGCATCTCCAACGTGGACATCGCCGGTATCGACATGCGCCTGGAAGAGGACGGCTTCATTACCATCGGCACCGGCGCCACCGATAACGGCATGGGCGTCGACACGATCCTGGCGCAGATTGCCGCCGAGGAGCTGGGCGTTGAGAGCTCGCTCATTGTGGTGCGCGGCGTGGACACCGACGTGTCGCCGTTCGATGCCGGCTCGTACGCGAGCTCGGGCACGTACGTGACGGGCCTGGCAGCCAAGAACGCCGCGGCCGAGCTGCGCGAGAATATTTGTGCCAAGGCTGCCCAGATGTGGGACGTGGACGCCGCCGATGTGGTCTTTGATGGTCAGTACGTGCGCCTGTCCGACGAGCGTGCCGCGCGCGAGCAGAACCGCTACCTCACGCTGCGCGACTTTGCCAACCTGTGCGTCAAGAACATCGCGGGCGGCGACGCGCTCACCTCGCATGCCTCTGCCTGCCTGCCCGTTTCGCCTCCGCCGTTTATGGCCGGCATTGCCGAGGTCGAGGTCGACAAGGCTACCGGCAAGGTGACCGTGGTGGACTACGCGGCGGCTGTGGACTGCGGCACCGTGATCAACGAGGCGCTCGCGCGCGTCCAGGCCGAGGGCGGCATTGCCCAGGGTATCGGCCACGCGCTCTACGAGATCGTCGAGCACGACGACCGCGGCCGCCTGCGCACCGGCAACTTTATGAGCTACAAGCTGCCCACGCGCCTGGATATCGGCAGCATTCGCGTGGCCTTTGAGCCGAGTTACGAGCCGACGGGTCCGTTTGGTGCCAAGTCGATCGGCGAGGTCGTCATCAACACGCCACTCGCCGCAGTAGCCTCGGCCGTGGCGCACGCCACCGGCCACCAGGTTCGCTCGCTTCCGATCACGCCCGAGAAGGCCCTGCTGGGGGAGTAGACGAGCGGGGCGCCGCTCTTTGTCTAGCCCGGGGAAACTGCAGCCCACTTTTCGACCGAATTGTGGGATGCGGTTTCCGTTTGAGGCCCCTGGCGGAAAGTGCATCCCGGAATAGGGGCTCAAAACGGGTTGCAGTTTCCGGTTGATGGCTATAGCGGAAATTACATCCCATTCCGAGGCCCCAAACCGGGACACGCTTTCCGGCGCATGGCCAGCATCGCCAGGCTGCCGAGTCCCGCCGAAGTTGCGGTGGAATAGGGACTGTTTT
>USHA01000117.1 GCA_900554325.1 uncultured Collinsella sp. | reverse complement strand
ACCGGCGCCAACGCCCAGGGCGGGCTTGCCCGAGGAGTAGGCGGCCTTGACCATGCCCGGGCCACCGGTGGCGAGGATGATGTCGACGTCGCGCATGACCATGTTGGTCAGCTCGATGGAGGGGACATCGACCCAGCCGATGATGCCCTCGGGGGCACCAGCCTTGACGGCGGCGTCAAGCACGAGCTTGGCGGCGGCGATGGTGCACTTGGCGGCAGCCGGGTGCGGGGAGATGATGATGGCGTTGCGGGTCTTCAGGCTGATCAGCGTCTTGAAGATTGCGGTGGAGGTGGGGTTGGTCGTCGGGATGACGGCGCCCACGATGCCGATGGGCTCGGCGATCTTGGTGATGCCGTAAGCCTCGTCGCGCTCCAGGACACCACAGGTCTTGGTGTTCTTGTAAGCGTTGTAGATGTACTCTGCGGCGTAGTGGTTCTTGATGACCTTGTCCTCAAGAACGCCGCGGCCGGTCTCCTCGATGGCCATTTTCGCCAACGGGATACGAGCCTTGTTGGCGGCCATGGCGGCCTCATAGAAGATCTTGTCGACCTGCTCCTGCGTGTACGTAGCAAAAAGCGCCTGGGCCTCTCGCATCTGAGCGAGCTTAGCCTCAAGCGCCTCTACGTTGTCCACAATTGCGGGAGTAGTGTTTTCCGGTGACTTTTTCACCATTTGTGTCTCCTTGCGATCGGAGATTTACCCTACGCCTTGCATGATAGCAAGAAATTATTCGGCGAACGGTCAGATTCCTCTAAAAGGCACACTAAAACGCTTCAATAAACTGAAACGTTTTAACTAGAACTATCTGCCCGCTGCATCTCCCCGCTTATCCCCGCTTACCGCTTACCGCTCATTGGGGACAGACTTACATGAGTGCTTTCACTCATTTGGGACAGACATCGTTTTGCCATTTTGCCGTTCTGGGCCTGTTATTGCCGCTTATTGGATATAAATAGGTTGCACGCTCAGCATTTCGCGTTGCTTCTCTCCTTTTAGGTGTTGCCTGAACAGTTTTGAAAGGAGAGATTATGCCCCGATGCGCCCGCCCCGTTTCGATCACCGGCTATTACCACGTCTTTGACCGCGGCAACTCCAAACAGATTATTTTTGAAGATGACTCCGACCGTTATCGTTTCTTATCGGATATCTCGGACAGGTTTGCGCGCCATGAAGTGGCGGTGTTGGCTTGGTGCCTTATGGACAATCACTTCCATTTGATGGTTGATGACCCATTTGACAACCTTTCAAAGGCAATGCAGTGCGCGCTGACGGCATATGCTAAGTATTTCAATGGAAAAACGGGGAGAACGGGACATCTGTTTGACAATCGCTATTCGCGGGTCGCGGTTGAGTCGGACACGCAGGCGGTGCAGCTGCTCGACTATATTCATCTCAATCCCGTGAAGGGTGCGCTTGACTCGCTCGATGCGTACCGCTGGTCAAGCTATAAGGCGTATCAGCTGGGCTATGATCCCTTTGACATCTGTGATGCGGCCCCTATGCTCGATATTGTCGGTGGCTCCCGTTGCTATTGCGAGCATCTCGAGGAAGTTGCCGGGCGCATCTGGTCAATGGAGGTTCTTCCACGCCGGCGGATCCCCGATGAGGAGGCCCTTTCCGTTGCGCGCGAAGTTCTGCCGAGCATAGATCCTGCACTGCTCAAAGCCCTGCCACGCCCCGAACGCGATGCGTGTCTGCTGAGGCTTAGGCGGGCGTATCTCACGGTTAAGCAAATTGCCCGTATCACCGGCATCGGCGCTACAAGCGTGACCAAGGCAACTGCAGGCTGGAAGGATGCTGCGTGAGGCAGGGGCCGGAGCCAGTCAGTGCGTCGCATGCGTGCTTCATGTCTGTCCCCAATGCGTGAAAGCACTCATGTAAGTCTGTCCCCAATGAGTGCAAAAAGGCGCCCTCCGCAGGGGAGGGCGCCTTTGGTAAGTTCTATATGAACGCGAGGTCTTTGACCCGGAGAGTCCGAGGTACTTGTTGGTAAGACCTTATTTAGGAGCGCGCAACCTTGCCGGACTTGAGGCAGGTGGAGCAAACGTTCATCTTGCGACGGTGACCATCGACGACGACGTACACGCGCTGGATGTTGGGGCGGAACTTACGGTTGGTGACGCGGTGAGAGTGGCTGATGGAGCGACCGGCAACGGGGTGCTTACCGCAAACTTCGCAAACTTTGGACATAACTGACCCTCCTTGGGCGACAAACGAACATGTCGCGTTAACAAACAAGCCTGAACTATAGCACAGAAGCAGCTCCCTGTGCGTAATCTACACAGAGATACTCCTCTTTTGGCGATAGTGCTCACGCCACGGCCCTGGACGTAGATCCGATTTGCGTGCAGCAGAGGGGATTATGCCAGCTCGTGCGTGCGTTTTCAAGCTCGTCCCACAAATATATATAGGTTTATGAAGCATTGGGCTCCGTTTACGGTTTGCTCTGTATTTATGCTCGCAATTAAGCTCGAGGTTGGTTACACTATCCCTTGACCATTAAAGGGGTACGAGATACCCACATGGAATTACATAGCTGCCAAAGAGCAGCCCTTCCTTGTGGGTGTCTGGTCCGCTTTGAGCGGTCGGGCATCTATTTTTTTGACTGTGTCAGCAGTCAAGACATGTGAGGAAGGAGATCGATGGGCACGACTTCCCCCAAGGCGGTCATCATGGACGAGACCGCCGTCAATCGAGCGATGACCCGCATCGCGCACGAGATTCTCGAGCGCAACGAGGGCTGTGAAGACCTCGCTCTGGTCGGCATCGTCACGCGCGGCGACCTTCTGGCAAAGAAACTCGCCGAGGAGATCAAGGAGATCGAGGGCGTCGACGTTCCGCTCGGCAGCCTCGACATCAGCTTCTACCGCGATGACTACGCTACCAATTTCGCTCCCGCGATCCACGCCACCAACATTCCCTTTAGCGTCGACGGCAAACGCGTCGTGCTGGTGGACGACATCCTGTATACGGGCCGTACCATTCGCGCCGCTCTGGACGCCGTCATGGACCTGGGCCGTCCGAGCCGCATTGAGCTGGCAGTTCTCGTTGACCGCGGCCACCGCGAGCTCCCCATCTCGCCGGACTTTGTCGGCAAGAACGTTCCCTCGTCGCATGAGGAGAACGTGCACCTATATATGAAGGAAGTCGACGGCCACA
>USHA01000116.1 GCA_900554325.1 uncultured Collinsella sp. | reverse complement strand
GTACGCGACCGACGATTGAACGTCAGATTGCCGCTTAGGGGCGTTTGCAGCGTCGAGCCGTTACGCGGTTTGGTAAAACCGCGTAACTTACATGACCATAACGTAGCGCGATCCCACGTAGTACTGCTTACCCATCAAAACCGGCTCGTCATCGGGACCGGTAAAGCCGGCACGCAGGTTGAGCAGCGGATCGTGCGGAGCAATGCCCAGCTCGGCCGCCTGCTCGGCGTTAGCTCGAACGGCCTCGACCGTACGGTAGCCAACCGAGACAATCGGCGTTCCGCCAACACGCTCGACCTCGGCAAAAATCGACTTGTCCTCAAGATCGGCCGTCAACAGCTCACGGTAGGCGTCAAACGGCACAAAGATGTTCTCCTCAAAGATGGGCTCGCCGTCGGCCGTACGCACGCGCTTGATATGCAGCAGCAGCGCATCCTTCTGCAGGCCAAAGAACTCCATCTCGTTTTGGCGCGCCGGAACGATCTGGCGATCGATCACGTGCGCACCGGCCTTCATGCCGTTGCCGGCACACAGCGCGGTAAACGTCTGCAGCGTCGAGGCGTGAAACTGGCGGTTGATGTGCGGCGTGGAGACAAAGGTGCCGCGGCCCTGCTGCTTAACCAGGTAACCATCGGAGCACAGCTCCTCGACAGCGCGGCGCACCGTAATACGGCTCACCTCGTACTGCTCGGCTAGTTCAAGCTCGGACGGAATACGCTCCTTGGGTGCATAAACACCTTTCTCGATCGCATCCTTGATTTCGTCATAAATCTGCTGGTAAAGCGGTGCATTTTTGGGCGCAGGCATATCTGATCACTCTTATCAAAATAGCTAAATTTCTAATACGTATATAACGTCTAGTTTCATGTTACCTCATATTGATAAAACGATACACCCTCCCTACCAAAAAGCGACAGCTTCATTTTGGTAGGTTTTATCTGGGCAAACGAGAGCCCTCGAAAGCAACGGGGCTTTCGGGGGGCTCGTTCGGATGGGTTGCGCAGGACCGGCAAAATGCCAATACCCTACTTGCCGTCATCCTGCTGCAGGCTGTCCTGTTCGCTGAGGCGCGCCTGCCTGCTGGCCATGCGTGCGGGCTTGTCGGGATCGGGAACGGCCGTGGGCATGGGCTCGTCGACATGACCGCCCCACCAGCCGCCCACAAAGTTGAGCGTGTGGAACACGTTGATCACGGCGCCGGGATCAACGTCGCACACCAACTTGATAATGTCCTGGCTCTCGTAGGTCGAAACAACGGTGTTCAGCAGGTACATCTTTTCGCGGCTGTATCCGCCGACGACCTCGGCGCAGCTAATGCCGTGCTGAAAATGGTTTACGTAGGCAGTCATGACCTCGTCTGCCTTGCGCGTCGTAATCTGCAGCGTCACGCGGTCGTAGCGACGATAGAAACTGTCGATGGTCTTGGTCGAAATAAACTGGAACACGATGGAGTACGCCGCGTTGTCCCAGCCAAACATAAAGCCAAAGATCGCCAGGATAAAGCAATTGAAACCAAAGATAACGCCCCAGATGGTCTTGCCCGTGTGGTTGGAGACCCACAGCGCGATAAAGTCGGTGCCACCGGTAGATGCGCCGGACTTTAGCGCGATGGCAGCGCCCAGACCCGAGACCACGCCGCCAAAAATGATGAGCATAATCTTGTCGCCCAAAAATGGAGCGAAGTGAAAGACGTTGAGGAACAGCGACGAGAGCACGACCTGCATCATCGAGAAGATGACGAAGCGCTTGCTAATGCCGCTCCAGCATAGGAGCGCCACGGGAATGTTGAGCGCAAGCATGCCGAGCGAGATGTCGATGTGAACGCCGCCCAGCGAGGTAACGCGATCGAGCAGGACCGCGACGCCGGTGAGACCGCTCGGAAGCAGGTCGGCGGGCTGAATGAACGCCTGGATCAGGAATGTTTGGAGGACGGCAGAAATTGTGACCGCCACGGCGGTAATGGCACGGCGGACGATGGTGAGGCGGCCGAGCACGAGCACGCGGTCCGTGAGCTGATCGATGGCGTTCGCCACGGAAGCTCCTTTCGAAGGCAGATGTAGTTGTGGGGCATGCCCGCGATTGTAGCATGGAGCGTGCGGGGGTGCTTCAATTCACCCTCTCCCGACAACCAAAGCGGGACCAGCAACCCCACGACCAAAGGCCCAAATTACAAGTGAGTAGACTTTACGCGACCTGCAGAGCACACCCAAAACCGCCACCCCTGTGACCTGCGGTTTTACTAGAGCAGATGCGCTTTGTGCTCGTCCTGCACCAAAAAGTCTACTCACTTAGTCCGAATCGAAGCCAAACGGATCAAAATCGAAACCAAATTGAGCCAGTCCACCGCAAAAAACGTTTGAACCCGTGCTTCTCGCGGCGGATTGACACTACAAAGCGGCCAAAATGTCGGTCAGATTATCAATAACGGCATCGGCTCGCGATTGATCGAGGTTGACGCCCTCGTGCGGGCGCAGTGCCAGGACGCGGGCGCCGGAACGTTTGCCAGCCTCGATGCCCAAAGGCGAGTCCTCGATAACCAGGCACTCGGTAGGCTCCACACCCAGCGCCTCCATGGCACGCAGGTAGATCTCGGGGTCGGGCTTAAACGCACTGCACTCGTGACCGCTGATGGTGTAGTCCAGCACGTCGGCGATACCGGCAATCCCCACCAGCTCGTCGATCAACTCGCGATAGGACGAGCTCGCGATGGCACACTTCACGCCGCGCTCGTGCAGTGCGCGCATCACCGGCTCCGTCTGCTCGTTGAGCAGCTCGGCATACGGAACGGGATGGTCCGGGCTATAGACCTGCTTGTACTCCACGCGCAGGCGCTCGCGCAGCTCAACATCGTCAGGTACCAGCGACTTCCAAATGGCGGGCTCGTTAGACCCCGAAAGATCGGGGATCTCGTCAAAGTGGAACCCCTTCTCTTCCATAAACGCCACGCGACGACGGTTGTAGAACCACTCGGTATCGACCAGCACGCCGTCCATATCAAACAGCACCGCCTTGATCATACGCATCTCCTCCCACCTGCCAAAAAGGGACAGGTTTATTTTGGTAGGTTTTATCTGAGGTTTTGTGGCGCGACGGATACGCCCTCCCCAGAGCAAAAAAAGGGGACGGGGCGCAAACCCCATCCCCTTTCAATCAACCCGTAAGGTCTACTTACTTGTGATTAGTAGGAAAGCTTCCACATGTAGCGACGCATGGTCAGCGGGTGCTGACGGGCCTCGGCGATCT
>USHA01000115.1 GCA_900554325.1 uncultured Collinsella sp. | reverse complement strand
TGAACGTGGGCGGCCTGCCCAGCCCGCGCACGAAGTCGGCCATGTCGGCCACATAGTCGGCGTCCGTCTTCTGGTGCCCCGTGTCGCGGCCCGAGTAGCGGTACTCGTCCACCACGTGCCACACCTTGCCGTCAAACGCCCACAGCAGCGCCGCGAAGGCGTTCTGCGTGCCGTAGTCGCAAGACACCGCGTACTTGACAGCGCCGCCCGTATACCGGCTCTCGAGGGCACCCTCCCACTCGGGGTAGACCAGGCCCTCGGCCAGCGTCCACTTGCCCAAGATGTAGCGGTCGTAGTACACGCCGCTGCCGTAGTCCTTGATGAGGGCCTCGATGACATCCGGTGCCAGCGCGCCGTCCCAGATCGTGTAGTCCTGCCTGTAGATGTCGCTGTCGCCGTCGAGGAACCGCTTGAACCAGTGGTTCGGGCTGTCGGGGTTGCAGGTGCCGTCGAAGCGGCTGTGCTCGCAGCGCAGGCGGCTCTTGAGCATCTGGAACACGTCTTCGCTCCACGTGGCGACCTCGTCGCCGTAGACCCACTCGAACGTGGCGCCCTGAATCTTGGATACGCTTGTCTTCTTATCCGCCCCGAGGCAGTAGACTTTGCGCCCGAATATCTGGGCCGTGTTGTCCCGCCCGATCTGGCTGACGACGTCTTCGCTGTAGAGTGAGCGCATCGGCTCGAGGATGTTGCGCTCGAGCGTCGAGCGGGTGTTCCCGATCATCACCGCCAGCCCCTCGCCCCTCATGGCGAGAAGCCTCTGCGGTATGGTCACGGCTATGTCGACGTAGCTCTTGCCCGAGCCCGTCGCCCCGCACTTCACGTTGTAGCGGTGCGTGCAGTTGGCGAGGTACTCGCGCTGCATCCTCGTGAGCGGCATCGGCTACTCGTCCCCGCCGATTGAGGACGGCACGGACAGCACCAGCTCCTTGGCGGCCTTGAGCACCGCCGTGTCGGTGGTGTCCATGATGCGCTGCGCCTTGGCGTACTCCTGCGGGTACTTGCGCTCAAGCAGCCACGCCGCCGCCTGCCAGCTGTCGCCACTCGCGTCCATGATGCGGCCCACGAGCGTCGCCTTGCGCTCGACCTCGGCCTTTTTTAGAACGTGACACAGTTGACGCTGATTGTCTGTTCTGGGATGGTTGATCCAGCGGCTGTATGTCTCGCGTGCGACCCCGAGATACGCGGCGATGTCCCTGTCGGTCATTCCGGCACGGCACAGGCGGACGGCATCCTCGATGCCCTCCTTGGTCAGTTTTTCACGCCCTTTTCCCGCCACAAAATCACATTTCCGCTGGTAGATAGCCATATGGAAACGCGAACGTTCCCACCTTTTTACGCACGTGGACAAGCGCGTGCGTTTGCCCACGAGCGTAAAAAGGGGGTAACGTTTAAAGAAAAGGCCCCGGTTTCCCGGGGCCTTTCGGCTACTCGACCTTGGTCGGCTTGATTCCGATTGCCTCGGCCAGCCTCTCAAGCGCCTCCGTCCAGCTTCTGCCGTCTGTGCGCGGCCTGTCGTATGCGGTTGCTCTCCGCCTCTTCCTCGAGCCGTCTCTTCCGCTCCGCCAGATAGCACCCCTTGCACAGCCTCCACTTCTTCGCCTGCGCCGACGTGTCGAACACGGGCCGCGCGTCGCACACGATGCACAGACCGTCCGTTCCGGTCGAGAAGCGCCCGTACCGCTGCCGCGCGTGCCTCACGGCGCTCGGCGTCACCCTGAGGTCCGCCGCGATCTCCGCCGCCGTGCGCTCCGGGTGCGCCTGCATCCGCCTAATCATCTCGTCCGTCCACAGGACGTAAGAGGAGCGCCCCTTCCGGAGCGCCCACTCGTCCCTCAACGGATGTGCTGACTTTGTGGATGGGCCTTTTGGCCCATCTCCTGCAGGTGGCCTACACGCCATTCGCATACCCCCATCGCGCTCGGTTTGCTTCGACCACCATACCAAGCGCCGGGGACCACCTCACGCACGGCGCTCGATTATCGCCCCGCACTTCGGGCAATGGACGGCTTCATACGCAAGCATGTCCCCGAAGCCGATATGCTCCCAGATCTGCCCATCCCATCCGCAGTCGGAACAATGGAAGTAGCCGTCGGTCATCCGCTTGCCTGGGATAAACGGGTCTTGCTTGTGCTCAACAAGGTCGTGGCACATCGGGTGGTCGATCAGGTCGGCGATTACAGCCACGTCCTCTTGGGGACACAGACAGTGTTCGGAACCGACCACGGCCCCATGAACACGTAACCACCAATCGCCAAGTGACCACCCGGGCTTGTATGAGATTTCGCGTAACTTCTTCGCCACCTCGCGCCGCTTCTCATCATTGACCATCTGCAGCCTCCGTTTCCTTTATGCGCTGCTCTACTGTCTCCGCGATGTTCCTCTCCCAGACGGCGAGTTCGCGCATCGTCCTTTTATGTCCGTTCACAACGGCCTGCTTGAACTGGATAATGTGCAGGAGCTGCGCCAGCGACGGGTCGTCCCCTAGGCCGTGTGCCTCCGCGCGTTTTTCCAATTCGGCATAATCGGAAAAGTTCATCAGTTCTCACCCCTCAGCTTGCGGATGCGCGATGCGATGTCGCGCATGACAACCCTTTCGCAGGTTTCGCCTTTGTCGGCGATGCACGATGAGCAGTTGCACGCATTCTTGCCAAAATAGGCGCAGGCTTCGTAATTCAGCGCGTCCGCGCCCCTGCCCAAGTCCTCTTCCAGCTTCTCCCATGTGTCGGTCTTGGGCGTGGTGAGGTACACGAGTGCTGGGTCGAGTGCAAATCCACGGTCGGTAATCGCACGCCATTTGTTCGACCATCCGTCACTCAAATCAAAGTCCGTGGTGAATATCCAGCGCACGATGCTGTATACGTTCCCGACACGGTTGAACAGCACCACGGTATCAAGCGGAATCTCTCGGCCTTCGGCATCCCTCGGTAGCTCTATGTTCATAGCCCAAACTCCTCGTAGTCGCGGCACTCGCCGCACTCGTCCTCGCAATACAGCAGGTTCTCCATGAGCCACGCCACGGCCCACTTCGCCAGGCGCCAGAACCCCTCCTTGCGCTCCGGCGCCTCTGCGTCGTAGGCGCGCTCGAACTCGAGGTGGCAGTAGCCGTAGTCGACGTGGATGTCGCTGCCGCAGAAGTGCCTGCAGTTCCCGCACATCCTAGGCTCGCAGGCCCCACCGAAGCTGCGCTCGATAGCGGCGTCGGTCACCCCCATCGGGTAGCCGCCGACCCTCGAGTCACTCATCGCAGTCCGCCCATTACAGTCTGAAATAGGCCATCGATAAATTTCGATGGCGAGCATTCGGCGC
>USHA01000114.1 GCA_900554325.1 uncultured Collinsella sp. | reverse complement strand
TAGCGTGCGGCGCCCGACGATTGAAGGGCGAGGTGGGGTGCCTGAGGCACGCGCAGCTTAGTCCTCCTGCTCCTCGGGGTAGACCTCGTCAGTGTCGACGAGCTTGTTCAGAAGCTCGTCGAGGGAGGCCATGTCCTCGTTGATGACGCCGTTGCCGTCCTTGGACTGCGCAGGGGCGCCGAGCATCTCCTCGTCGGAGTCGAGGTGATGGCGCGGGGCGCTCGTGCCGAGCAGGATGTCGTCCGGACCATCCGGGGAGAACACCATCTGCAGCAGCTGGGAGAGGTCCTCCTCGTCGGCAACATCCTCGGAGTTGTCAAGGATGTAGAGCAGGTTGTGCTCCTCAAGACCGTCGCGGAGCTCCTCGATGGCCTTGGCACCAATGCCGTCGATGCGGAGCAGGTCCTCCTCGGACTTGCCCACGAGGTCACCGACGACCTCAATGCCGACCTCGCTGAACTTGTTGGTCCAACGCTGGGAAACACCCAGGTCATCGAAGAGATAGAGGCGCGCGTCCTCGGCGGAGATGGTACGGCCATTGCGGGTGAACTGGCCACCCTCGCCGCCATACTCGCCCGCGCCGAAGTCGAGCTGCTGCGGCAGCTCCTCATCGAGCTCCTTGAGCTCCTCGGGCGCCCAATCGGGGAGCACCTTGGCATGCGGAGAGGTGGGGTTCTCAATGGCCTGGTAGCCATCCTCGGTACGATAAGTCAAACCGGCCTTGGCGTACGGCTTGAGACCGGTGCCCGCCGGGATCTTCTTACCCACGATGACATTGGACTTGAGGTCGAGCAGATGGTCGACCTTGCCCTCGATGGCGGCCTCGGTGAGGACGCCCGCGGTGCGGATGAACGACGCGGAGGACAGCCAGGAGTCGATGGAGGAAGCGACCTTGAGCGTACCCAGAATCGCAGGCTCGGCGGCAGGCGGCGTGAGGCCCAGACGCGCCACGCGATCGACCTCGTCGGCGAACTCGTAGCGGTCCACGTACTGGCCGAGCAGGTAGCGGGAGTCACCGGGGTTGGTGATCTGAACGCGACGCAGCATCTGGCGAGCCATAACCTCGATGTGCTTGTCGTTGAGGTCGACGCCCTGGGAGTTGTAGACCTCCTTCACGTTCTCGACGAACGTGTGCATGGTGGACTCGATGTCGGTGAGCTGGCGCAGGTTGCGGAAGTTCACGAAGCCCTTGGTGATCTGATCGCCGGCGCGGACCTCGCAGCCGTCCTCGATACCGGGCATGAACTGCACGGCGGCGGGAACGCGCTTCTCGTCCAGAATGCGGCTCGGGTCGTCCGAGTCGGTGAGCGTGAGCACATACTCGGACTTCTCGGGCTTGATGGCCAGGTGACCGGAGAACGGGGCGAGGTCGGCCTCGCGACCGAGAATCTTCTCGTTAACGTTGCCGACGATGTCGAACATACGCGAAACGGTCGGGAGACCCTGCGTAATGTCCGCAACGCCCGCGACGCCGCCGGAGTGAATCGTACGCATCGTAAGCTGCGTACCGGGCTCGCCGATGGACTGGGCTGCGATGATGCCGACCGCGGTACCGATGGCGACAGGACGGCGGGTGGAGAGGTCCCAGCCGTAGCACTTCTGGCACACGCCGTACTTGGAGCGGCAGGTGAGCAGTGCACGCAGCGCGACCTTCTTGAGGCCGGCGTCGACCATCTTCTTGAGGTCGTCGACGCAGGTGATGTACTCGTCCTTCTTGAACAGGACGGTGCCATCGGCAGCCACGACATCCTCGAGGAAGCAACGACCGACGAGGTCGGCGTTGATATCCTCGGTGCCCGGGATGATCAGGTTGTACGTGCAGCCCTCAGTGGTGCCACAGTCCTCTTCGCGCACGATGACGTCCTGTGCCACGTCGACGAGTCGACGGGTGAGGTAACCGGAGTCGGAGGTGTGCGAGGCGGTATCGACGAGGCCCTTACGAGCGCCGTAGGTGGAGATGAAGTACTCGAGCGGGAGCAGACCCTCGCGGAAGTTCGCCTTAATGGGAAGGTCGATCGTCTCGCCGGACATGTCCGCCATGAGGCCGCGCATGCCGCCGAGCTGACGCAGCTGCGCCTTGGAGCCACGGGCGCCGGAGTCGGCCATCATGTAGATGGGGTTCTCCTCATCGAACATCGCGAGCATCTTGGAAGCGACCTCGTCGGTAGCGGCGGTCCACTCGTTGACGACCTCGATGTGGCGCTCGGTCTCGTTGAGGAAGCCCTCCTCGAAGTACGCGTTGATCTGGTCGACGTTGCTCTGGGCACGGTCGAGAACCTGCCACTTGTCGTCAGGGATCAGAGCATCCCACACCGAGATGGTGAGGCCGGAGGTGGTGGCGTAGTGGAAACCGGAGTACTTGATGGCATCGAGGATCGGGGCGACCTCGGCCTCGGGGTAACGATCGCAGCAGTCGGAGACGAGCTTGGCGATGTCGCCCTTAACCATCTTGTAGTTAATGAACTCGTAGTCCGTGGGCAGGCACTGACGGTTGAAGATGATGCGGCCGATGGTGGTCTCGAAGCGAGCGGTCTTGGTGCCGGTCACGTCGTAGTCCACGACCTCGTTCTTGCCAATCTTGACGCGGAACAGCTTGGTGCCGTCCTCGAGCTCGACGTTGGCCTCGGCCTCGGAGACGCGGACCTGGACCTTGGCCTGCAGGTCGACGCCGGCCTCGGCGCGGCAGTCATAGGCGCGCAGGGCGTCGTCGAAGCTCGCGAACACGTGGCCCTCGCCCGGCATGCCGTCGCGGGCCTGCGTGAGGTAGTACACGCCAATGATCATGTCCTGGGAAGGAATGTTCACGGGCTTGCCCGAAGCCGGCGAACGCAGGTTGTTGGAGCTCATCATGAGGATGCGCGCCTCGGCCTGAGCCTGGACGGACAGCGGTACGTGCACGGACATCTGGTCGCCGTCGAAGTCGGCGTTGAACGGAGCGCAGACGAGCGGGTGCAGGTGGATGGCCTTACCCTCGACCAGCACGGGCTCGAAAGCCTGGATGGAGAGGCGGTGCAGCGTCGGTGCGCGGTTGAGCAGGACGAGGCGGCCATCGATGACCTCCTCGAGGATGTCCCACACAAAGGAGGCGCGACGCTCGATGGCGCGCTTGGCGCCCTTGATGTTCTCCACCTTGCCTAGCTCAGTCAGGCGCTTCATGACGAAGGGCTGGAACAGCTCCAGGGCCATCGTCTTGGGCAGACCGCACTGATGCAGCTTGAGCTTGGGGTCGGTAACAATAACCGAACGGCCGGAGTAGTCAACGCGCTTACCAAGCAGGTTCTGGCGGAAGCGGCCCTGCTTGCCCTTGAGGGCCTCGGCGAGCGACTTGAGCGGACGACCGCCACGGCCAGAGACCGGGCGACCACGACGGCCGTTGTCGAACAGGGCGT
>USHA01000113.1 GCA_900554325.1 uncultured Collinsella sp. | reverse complement strand
CGAAGTCGATCTCGGGGAAGATGAGCTGCTCGGTGACGCCCATGGAGAAGTTACCACGGCCGTCGAAGCTCTTGGCGGAGATGCCGCGGAAGTCGCGGATACGGGGGATCGCGACGGAGGTCAGACGATCGAAGAACTCCCACATACGGTCGCCACGCAGGGTAACCTTGCAGCCGATCGGCATACCAGCGCGCAGGCGGAAGGTAGCGATGGACTTGCGGGCACGGGTGATCATCGGCTGCTGGCCGGTGATGGCGCGCAGGTCGCGCACGGCACCGTCGATGGCCTTGGAATCGGTAGCGGCCTCGCCGACACCCATGTTCACGACGATCTTCTCAAACTTGGGGATCATCATGACGTTCTCGTACTGGAACTTGTCCTGAAGCTGCTGCTTGACCTCGTTGTTGTACTTGGTCTTCAGACGCGGCACATACTTCTCTTCTGCCATTGTTCACTCCTTCTTGGGGTTTTAAGCACGGGGCGTGGCCACGATGGGTTGTCCTCGTGCCTCCTGGCTGCATCCGCGCCGCTCATGGCATTTTGCGGTTTGGACTCGACGCAGCAGGAGCCGACAAAACAATCGGTACTATACGCGCATCGGGAGCGTATTTCCAGAAAAACCTCGTCTGCCTGCACAACTCCACAACTCCCCCGCACAAATGGATCCCAAAAAGCAGTTGCGGTGAAATAGGGACTGTTTGGCGGCCTAACAGGCTTAAACAGTCCGTATTTCACCGCAACTTATTGGTGGGGATCCGATTAGCGCTTGCGGGGGACGAGTTTGGTGCGGCGCAGGTGGATCATCTCGGCGGCGATGGAGATGGCGATCTCCTTGGGGTCCTCGGCCTCGATGGCAACGCCGATCGGAAGGTGCAGCTCGTCGATCTGGTCCTGCGTAAAACCTTCCTGCTCCAGGCGGGCACGCACAAAGGCCGTCTTGCGACGCGAGCCCAAGCAGCCCAGATAGGCGGGTTTGGCACGCATGGCCTGAATCACCACGTCGATATCGGACTTGTGACCCGCCGTGGCGACGACCACCAGGTCGCGCGGACCGATGGGACACAGCTCGCTCAGGTTCTTGTAATCGACCAGGCGACGATCGTAGACACCGGGCACCCATTCGGGCGTCAACGTGCCGGGGCGGTCATCGCAGGCCACGACGGCAAAGCCCGCCGCCGTGAGCACGCGCGCCGTCGCGGCGCCCACGTGTCCGCAGCCAAAGATGTAGGTCAGGCCCTCGGGGCAGAGCGTCTCGATGTGCGCCGCGGGAATCTCAGAGGCAGCGTTGGTGTAGGTGACGTTACTCCCCTCCTCCACCAGTGAAAGCCCGGGGCAGCCCGCAATGGTATGGCGCGATGCCTCGCCATGGTACTCGGCCACATCGCCCTCGAGCGCGCTCGCGATAAACGGCTCAAAGTCGATGACGAAGTCGCCGATGCGCCGATAGACCAAGACGTCGGCAATTTCCTGGAACAACGGTGCCTGGGTCGCATCCAGATGCAGATAGCACAGGCAAATGGCTCCGCCGCAGATCATGCCGGTATCGGAGTTCTCGCCGCCCATGGTGTAGCGGACCAGACGCGACTGTCCCGCGCTCAGGAGTTCGCGCGCCTCATCCAGCGCAAAGAGCTCAATCTTGCCGCCGCCGATAGTGCCCGCCTGGCTGCCGTCGGCAAAGACGGCCATCCAGGCGCCCACGCCGCGCGGCGACGACCCCGCCGTGCCGGCCACGACCACGAGCTCGCACGTCTCGCCAGCACGCAGGGCGGCAAGCGCCGCATTCACAACATCGAGCTTTTCCATTGCCGCCTTCTATCCTCTAAAGATATCGGTGAGCATAGCGAGTGCCTCGAGCACGCCGCCGCCGACCGACGTCGCCTTGTCCGAAATGTAGTTGATATAGCTGGCATCGCCGCGCGGATCGACATCGGCGCATTTAAAGCCCTCGGTCACCTGCACGCCGTTCGCCAAAAGCCCGCGCAGACAGCCATCGATCTGCGTGCGCATGGGCGTATCGCCCGCGTAGCCAATCACGTCTCCGGCGCGCACGATGTCGCCGATTGCGCGGTCGGACCGAAACACGCCGGCGGCGGGGCTGTGGATAACACGCTCTTTGCCATAGCCAGCGATAATGCCCGGCACGCCCGTGTTGGGCTGGGGTGAACCTTGGGTAATGACACGGCCCAGGAAATGCCCGCGCATGGTCTCGACCACGGCGTCGCAATCGACCGGCGCGGTAAAGCCCGGCCCCACGGCGATGACGGTAGGCGCCATGTCGCGCGTGGTGCCCAGGTTGCGCTTGGCCAGAATCGCGTCGACCACAGCCGCGGGTTTAAGCTCATCGAGCATCTTGGCCTGAGGGTCCACCACCACGGCGACATCCCCCGCTTGGGTAATCTCGAGCGCCTCAGCCGGCGTCTGCGCCAAGCGGGCGCGAATGCCCTCGACCTCGACCTCGCCCAAGCGAATGGCCTCGCAAAAACTGATTGTGCGACGGATGCACGTGGGAACCGCGATATCGGCCATGACGACCGACACGCCGGCGCGCACCAAACGGGCAGCGACACCCGTGGCGATATCGCCGGCGCCGCGAACATAAACGAGCATTCCCGGGGCACCTCCCTGTGCTACGGTTTGAGCAGAGCAAAAAGCGGTTCGACCGCTACTCTGATGATTATTTATTATCACAGTATTATACGGCGGTGAACAGATGGAAACGGTTAGCGGCAATCTTGCCTCGGCGCTCAAGATCGAGCCGGGCATTACCGCGATTATCGGCAGCGGTGGCAAGTCGACGTTGCTCAAAACGCTGGGTCTTGAGCTCATGCGCGCTGGCGGCAGGGTGCTCCTCTGCACCACCACGCGCATGTTCCCCGTCGCCGGCGTGCCATGGGACGGGTCGAGCCGTCGCTTGGACGCCGTGCCTTGGAAGCCGGGGGCCCTGCATGTTCCCGGCTGCACCTGCGAGGCATGCGCGGGCATGAGCCGCGGAGGCATCTGCCAGGCGGGTGTTTTGGACCCGGAGACGGGCAAGCTCTCCTCCCCTGCCGAGCCGCTCGACCAGCTGGCGCAGCGCTTTGACTACGTCCTGGCCGAGGCGGACGGCAGCAAGCGGCTCCCGCTCAAGGCCCACGCCGCCTGGGAGCCGGTGATTCCCTCTGGCACGGCCAACATCGTCTGGATCGCCGGCGCCTCAGGGCTCGGCAAGCCCATCAACGAAGCCGTCCACCGCCCCGAGCTCTTTTGCGAGCGTTGCGGCTGCGAGCCTACCGACATCGCCACACCCGAGCGCGTCGCCATGGTGCTCAATGCCGAGATGCAGGCGCTGAAACTCAGCACCGCACGCGTCATGCTCAACCAAGTCGACACGCTCAGCGACCCCACGATGGCCGACCGCTTCGAGGCAGCTCTCGACCGCCCCGTCGTCGCCGGCAGCCTCAAGTAGCCGGCCCCATCTCCTCAGTTGCGGTGAAATACGGACTG
>USHA01000112.1 GCA_900554325.1 uncultured Collinsella sp. | reverse complement strand
GAGCGCCGGCCTGTCACGTCGGAGGTCGCGGGTTCGAGCCCCGTACTTCCCGCCAACGCAATTAAAGCCACGTCTTCGGACGTGGCTTTTTGCGTTTAATGGGATATTGATCCACGCCCTAATATCTAAAACCACATCTCTCCAAATCTCATCTCCCATTCGCGAATAAAGCCCAACTGATATATATGTTCAAACAAGGCGTTTGTTGCACAACACCTGTTTAATGGGGTAGGGGGTTAGGTTATACTAAGTTTCACTGTAGGCCGGTATTGATGTAATCAGCTTCAGGCTCGGCATCCAGTGGACACCCGATTTGCTATTTGGCTGTCCTGACGTTCGTTTGGCGTCTCGACGTAAGCTCGGCCCCGGAGCCCGTTCGAGCTGTTCCTATTCCTTGAAAGGGGAAAAATGGACATATCGAGAAAGGCTGACTATGCCCTTCGCATGCTTGCGATGCTTGCCGAGGAGCCGGAGCGGTTGCTTTCTGTTCGCACTGCCGCCGAAGAGGTCAACGTGCCCTATTCGTTCGCGCGTTCGATCCAGCATGGCTTGGTTCAGGCTGGCATCGTGGAGAGCCTGCGTGGCGTCCATGGCGGCATGCGTCTTAAAGTCAGTCCGGACGACGTCACCATTCGTCAGGTCGTCGAGGCCGTTCAGGGCCCTATGGTTATGAATGATTGCACCGCACCCGATGGTGACTGTGCACGCATGGGCACGTGCTGCTATCATCCCCTGTGGGCCGGAGCTCAGGCGTTGATGCGCGACTACCTCGATTCCGTTTCGCTCGGCGACATCGTCGCTCACCGCCAGTTCCCGGCCGTCGATCCCAAGTTCGCCGACCGCGAAGCGTTTCCCGAGTACGCCACCTGCGCGTGCGCTTACCGGGAGGAATAGCGCCGCATAAGGAGCATAGCCATGATTCAGGACCCCTTTCGTTCGATGATTCGTTCGGAAGGGGTCCTGCGTTATCGCGACCTTCCGTGGCGCCGCACACGCGATCCGTACATCATTTGGCTTTCTGAGGTCATGCTGCAGCAAACGCAGGTGCCGCGTGTGGAGGCGCGCATGCCGGTGTGGCTCGATCGTTTTCCGACTGTGCAGGCGCTTGCCCAGGCCGCGCCTTCCGATGTTTTGGACGCTTGGCAGGGCATGGGCTACAACCGACGCGCTCTGGCGCTTCATGGGGCCGCTCAGCGCGTTGTAGAGGACTGGGACGGGGAGTTTCCGCGTGAGACGCGTGACTTGGTCGCTCTGCCCGGCATTGGCCCGGCAACGGCGCAGGGCATCCGTTCGTTTGCGTTTGATCTTCCAGGCGTGTATCTAGAGACCAATGTGCGCACGGTCTTTTTGCATCATTTCTTTCCCGATGTGCCGGCCGTTCCCGATCGCGAGCTGGTGCCGCTGATTCAAGCCGCCTGTCCGGCGGCCCCTGGTGCGGCGGCGGATGAGATTGCGCCCTTTGCCGTGCCTCAAGACGATGCCGACACGCCGCGCGCATGGTATTACGCGTTGCTGGATTACGGCGCGTATCTTAAAAAGACGCTGCCCAATCCGTCCAGGCGGTCGGCGGGCTATAGTCGTCAGTCCAAGTTTGAGGGCTCGCGTCGCCAAAAGCGCGCCCACATTGTGCGCATGCTGCTGGCGGCGCGCGATGGACAACCGGCAGGTATTACGCTCGATGAAGCCGTTGCAGGCGTTAACGAGATGGAGACGGCAGCCGGCCGAGAGCCGGTCGAGCGCGAGCTGGTCGCAAGCATTCTTGCCGATCTGGAGCGCGAGGGCTTTTGCGGCTCCGAGGGCGATCGTTGGCTGAGTGTGTAGCTCACTCGAATCTGAAGAACGGGATTGTAAGGTTTAAATTCTCGGCATGAGGGCATCCTTAAAGCAAGGCCGCTCAAAGTCTGTGGGCGGCATGCGTTGAAGGGAAGTACACCTATGGATTTTGAGAATTCCCAAACCAAGAAGAACCTCGAGACCGCTTTTGCCGGTGAGTCCCAGGCACACACCAAGTATCGCTACTATGCATCCAAGGCCAAAAAGGACGGCTACGTTCAGATCTCGAATATTTTTGCCGAGACGGCGGGCAACGAGTCCGAGCACGCCAAGCTGTGGTTTAAGTATCTGCACGACGGCGCCGTTCCGGGCACTCTGGACAACCTGCGCGACGCCGCTGCGGGCGAGAACTACGAGTGGACCACGATGTACGACGAGTTCGCCAAGACCGCCGAGGAGGAGGGCTTTGTCGAGATCGCCGAGAAGTTCCGTGGCGTCGCCGCCGTCGAGAAGGCCCACGAGGAGCGCTACAACAAACTCGTCGAGCGCATCGAGTCGGGCGAGGTGTTTGAGCGCGAGGGCGTGAAGGTGTGGAAGTGCCTGAACTGCGGGCACCTGCACGTTGGTGCTGAGGCGCCTGAGGTGTGCCCGGTGTGTAACCACCCGAAGGCGTACTTTGAGGAGCAGGTGGTGAACTACTAGCGCTTGGCGCTAGCGTGAGCTGGGCCGGGAGGGCCGGACTACCTTCCCTCCTCGCTCACGGCTTCGCAGGGTCGCGTTGAGGGAAGGTAGTCCGGCCCTCCCGGCCCGCTTTGGGTCGTCGCGTGCTCGCTACAGAAAAGCTGATAAAAAAGTTTGTGTGCCGCCCCTTATGGGGCGGCACGTTTTTGTGGGGGCCGGTTGGGGCGGTGACGTTGCTTAGAGGGTACACTGGGTAGCGTTGGCTATTCGTTTCCTCTTGTGAGGTGTTGGTTATGGGTAAGAAGTCTCGGGCTCGGGTTGCTGCGGCGGGAACTCGCAAGGATCCTGGTCGTCGGGTTGCCGAGGGTAAAAAGGCCGATCGTGCTGAGAAGGACAAGAAGGTCGGGGCGCATGCTCATCCTGAGTGGGCGCCCCATTTGAATTCGGCTAGTGAGGATTTGACTGCCAAGTTGTTTACTCTGGTCGAGGTCATTTTGGGCGTGGTACCTGTGGTGGTCATTGGCCTGTTCCTGGCCTCTAAGGATGTCACGAGCGTGGAAAAGCTCACCGATGTCTTTTCTCAGGACCCCTCGATGGTGGTTACGTTTATCTCTGCGTGCCTGCAGCCGTTTGTGGCGTACATGCTGTATATGGTCTGCCGCAAATACTGCGAGGGCGACGCTGGTTTTGTCGCCGGCAACCTGATCGGTCTTTTGTGCTCCGAGATCCTACTGCTCAATATCCCGGGCGTCATCGGTGTGGGCATCTTGCTGTGGCGTGTTTGGCGCAACGTCGCCCCGCACTTTGAGAGCTGGTTGTTTGAGCGTCGCTTTGCGGGCGTAGTGGCCGATATTGCGGGCTCGCTCGTGATTCTAGCCTTGGCGTTTCTGTGCGCCACCGCTGCCCGCGGTCTCGCGGGCATGTAGTCGGTCCTCACCGACCACGGGGCGCAGGGCGGGGAAACCTTTCCCTCTCGCTCATGGCTTCGCAGGGTCGCGCGAGGCAAAGGTTTCCCCGCCCTGCGCCCCGGCGTTGGGTCGTCGCATGCTCGTTACAGAAAAGCAGATAAGAAGTTTGCGT
>USHA01000111.1 GCA_900554325.1 uncultured Collinsella sp. | reverse complement strand
GTTGGGGTCATTGAGCCAACCCGCCGGCGGCATAATATGGAAGCGCTGGCCATACGCGCCATAACCGCACTCAGTGGCGGCGGCGTCAACGGCGGCAACCAGCTTTGCAAGATCGCGACCAAGTGCATTAGACATATCAAAGTCCTAACGGATCGAAAGTAACAAGGCGCCAGAGAACGGCACCAGATACAGGAAACGCCCGTGAGCATACAACCCGCGGGCATTCCCTCAATCAAAAGCTCTTAGGCCTGCTCGGAAGCCTTGGGCTCGTCCTTGTACAGGACAAACGAGACGCCAAAGGAAACCAGCGCGGCGACCGCAAACATGATCGCGTACTGCACGGGCTGGGCCAGGCACAGCAGGATACCGAAGATACCGGTAACGCCCGTGCCGGAGGCGGCCAGCGAAGTGAGCGCGCAGACCAGGGCACCGCAACCGCCGCCGATGCAGCCGGCGATGAAGGGCTTAAAGAAGCGCAGGTTCACACCAAAGATGGTAGGCTCGGTAATGCCCATGAAGGCGGACAGGGCCGAAGGAAGCGCCAGACCCTTGATCTTGGCATCGCGGGTCTTAAAGGCAACGGCGAGCGCGGCGCCACCCTGGGCGATATTGGCAGCGCTAGCAATGGGCAGCCAATAGGTCACGCCGTACTGGGCGAGCTGGCCCAGGTCGATGGCGGTGTACATCTGGTGGATACCGGTAACGACCGTGGGGGCATAGAACAGGCCGACGATAAAGGAACCGATGCCGAAGGGCAGGGTCAGCAGGGCCTGGATCAGACCGAGGATGGCGTTCTCAGCCCAGACAAAGATGGGGCCGACGGCAACAAGAGTCACGAGCACGGTCACGAACACCGAGACGAGCGGGGTCACAAAGAGGTCGAACATCTCGGGAACGATCTTGTGCAGGCGCTTCTCGAGGAAGGCCAGAATGGCGCAGGCGATGACGATGGGGATCACGTGGCCCTGATAACCGACCCACTCAAAGCCGTAGACGCCGGGGATGACGGTGACCATGGTCTGAACGCCCTCGGAGGCAACCGTATAGGCGCTCTGCAGCGAGGAGTTGATGAATGCACCACCGACGACGGCACCCAGATACGGGTTGGCGCCAAAGGCCTTAGCAGCGGAGTAGCCGATCAGGATCTGCAGAATGCCAAAGGACGTGCCCGAGACCAGGTCGGCGATCTTGTAGATAAAGTTATTGGTGTCGAGCGCGATAAAGCCGTTGGAGGCCATAAAGTTGAGTGCGCTCATAATGCCCAGCAGCAGGCCCGAGGCCACGATGGCGGGGATGATGGGGACAAAGACGTCGCCGAGCACCTTAATGGCACGCATAAAGATGTTCTGCTGCTGCGCCGCGGCCTCCTTGACCTCGGCCTTGGTGGCAGCCTCGACGCCGCTGAGCGCAATGAAGTCGTCGTAGACCTTGTTGACGGTGCCGGTACCAAAAATAATCTGGAGCTGGCCCTGGGCCTCAAAGACGCCCTTTGCGCCGTCGATATTCTCGAGGGCCTCCTTGTTAACCTTGGCGTTATCGGCAATCACCAAGCGTAGACGCGTGGCGCAGTGTGCGGCCGAAACAACGTTGTCGGCGCCACCGACGTTGTCGAGCACCTCTTGGGCTGATTTGCGGTAGTCCATGACTTCCCTTTCCTCAAACGGGCGCACGTGCACCCGGCCGTCTTTGACACTTACACTGTAATCGATTTCAGTTTCATATGTCTGTAATCGTTTTCATAGTAGGGTGAACGGTAGGAAATAGCCGGCGAACGGTAGTTTTGAGACAAACATAAGGGCTCAGAGGCAGGCAGACGTGCCCAAAATCTAGACATTCATAAGCTGATGGCCGAGTTTGAGCGTCTTTAGACCGCTCTCCCCCTCCACGCCATCGAGCGTGTTGAGCAACATATTGGTCGCCTCGACGCCACTGGTCAGGTAGCCATAATGCACGGTGGGAATACCGCCCGTCAGCGCGCGCAAAAACGCGTTGTCGCCAAAACCGCTTACGCGATGCATGCCCTCGCCCACGCCGCGAACCTCATCGATGGCACGAAGCGCGCCCGCCGCCATGGTATCGGTCGCGCACGCGATAAACGAAACATCGGGAGCGACGGAAAGCAGTTCACGTGCTGCACCATAGCCTGAGTCGAGCGTAAACGAGCCCAGGCGAATCAAGGCGGCATCGAGCGGGTTACCCGCGGCGCGCAAGCCGGCCTCAAAACCGCGACGGCGGTCATAACCGGCCGCGCGGTCCTCTTCGGTAACTCCAATGTAGGCGATCTTGCCGTCCACGCGGCCCGCAAGCGCATGGCCCAGCTCAAAGGCGGCCTCGTAATCGTCGTGATAGACGCACGCCGCGCCCTCGACATGTTGGCCGATCAACACAATGGGCACGCGGCACGACTCAATCGCGCGACGGTGCTCATCGGTAATCATAGTTGCCACCAGCACAATGCCATCGACCGGGTGGTTTTGGAATAAATCGAGGTATTCGAGCTCACGATCGGCCGCGTTGTCGGTGTTGGCAAGGAGCATCTGGTAGCCACGACGACCGAGCACCTGGCCAATACCGGCGGTAATGCGGCTCACGGATTCCGAATTGATCTTGGGCACGATGACGCCGATGAGCTTGGTGGAGCCTGTGCGCAGCGCGCGAGCCTGGCTGGACCGCACGTATCCGGTCAGCTCAATCGCCTGCTTAATGCGATCGGCCTTGTCCGCCGAGATATACCCACCGTTGAGGTAGCGCGAGACGGCGGCGCTCGAAACACCCGCCAGCTCGGCCACATCTTTCATCTTTACCACGAGCACCCCCGTCGTTGAAATCGCTTTCACCATGATACCCGTGACGGCGCTTCGGATAAATCAATATCACCCAGGTCGAGCAAACGTCAGCGAGCGGGCAGCCGCCGTGGCGAGGTGCCGCGAAAGAAGAGCGAAGCGTACCTTTTTGTGCAACAAAAAAAGCCGCTCAACCAGCGGCTTTTCTTATTTAGGGACTAAAAAAGGCGACCGCCCTTTGTGGACGGTCGCCTTTGTTAATTGTTGTGTTGCTTGCCTTAGGCGCGAGTCTTTATCTCCTGCAGCACCTTGGCAACAAACTCGTCAACGCTCATCTGAACGGTCTCGTTGGAGCGATCGCGGACGGAAATGTTGCCGGCCTCGACCTCCTTCTCGCCCAGGATGAGCATGTAGGGCACGCGGTCGATGCTGCGGGCCTCGCGGATCTTGTAGCCGATCTTCTCGTCGCGGTCGTCGCAGACCACGCGAATGCCGGCTTCCTCCAGCTTGGCGCACACCTCGTGGGCGTAGTCGCGGCTCTTCTCAGAGACGGGAAGCGCCTTGACCTGCACGGGAGCCAGCCAGGTGGGAAACTTGCCCGCAAAGTGCTCAATCAGAATACCGATAAAGCGCTCGATGGAGCCAAAGCATACGCGATGCAGCATGATGGGGCGCTTCTTGGTGCCGTCGGCGTCCACGTACTCCAGGTCAAAGTTGAGCGGCATCTGGAAGTCGAGCTGGACGGTACCGCACTGCCAGGTACGACCGAGCGAGTCCTCCAGGTGGAAGTCGATCTTGGGGCCATAGAAGGCGCCGTCGCCCTCGTTGACCTCGTAGTCCATACCCAACTTCTCCAGAGCGGTGCGCAGGCCCTCCTCGGCGCGAGCCCAGTCCTCGTCGGAGCCC
>USHA01000110.1 GCA_900554325.1 uncultured Collinsella sp. | reverse complement strand
ACTCGAGCTGCATGAGCTCGTCCCAGGTGCCGCCGACGCCCATCAGGAACACGGCGTCGTAGCCCTCGTCGGCGACCTTGTCGGCGAGCGCGGTCATCTTCTTGCCGGTCTCGTAGAGCGCCTTGCCGTCCTCGAGGTAGCCCTCCTGGTCGAAATGCATGATCTCGATCTTCTCGGTTTCCTTCATTTGTCTCTCCTTTCTGGGGTTGTTTCCACATCCCCCATGCCAACGGGCATCAAAACCCGCTTACATTCCGTAACACTCAGCCGCTTTGGCCTTAAGCGCATTGACTGACTCTTCGTAGCCCTCTGCCTTGACCTCCATTTGCTTGGAGACGGCATCGAGATACGGGTGCACGTCCCATGACTTCAGACGCTCGGCGATCATTGCCGCAATCGTCTGGAAGAACACAAGATTGGGAATTGCGCTGAGCAGCGGAGCCACCTGAGGCACCGCAACCTCGTGAGCCCTACCCTTGGGATGGGCCGTGAGCAGCACCGTTTTTGTCGTAACGTTCGATAGCGCATCGGCGATATTCGCAAGACGCTCCGACCCTTGCGGATCGTCGACGATAAACACCAGATAGCCCGGAACGATCTGCATCTCGGGACCGTGGACGAACTCCTCGCCTTCGTGATGCATGGCAGGAATCTTGATAGTCTCGCTCAGCTTGAGCGCCGCCTCCTCGGCAACACCGTAGTTGGGGCCGTTGCCGACGACCATGGCGGGCATGTGCTCAGAAAGCTCGAGCATGTGGTCTTGGACATATGCCTCGGCGGTCTTGCACATCACGGCATTGGCATGGATAGCCTCGCGCAGGTCGTCAAGACGCTGGGCAACGCCCTTGGCGTCAATCGTTCCGCGCGCCTGACCGCCGTAAACGCCAAAGAGCACCAGGTACTCAACGAGAACCTCGACGCCCAGAGTCACAAAGTCCACCGACTCGACGCCCACACCGTAGTCAAGAACGATGTCAGCGTGCTCCTTGATGGGTGCCTCGACGTTTGCCGTGAGCGCAACTGCAGCCATATCGTGTGCGCGCATGTAATCGAGCGCCGCGATCGTATTGGTCGAATAACCACTCTGCGAGACGGCGATGTTGAGCGCATGCTGCGGATAGGTGTGTTCAAAATCGACGAAGGCCTCGGGCGTCACAACGGACACTTGCATCTGCAGCGCATCTTGCAGGTAATCGCGGGCGCAATCGGCGGCATGGCGCGACGAACCCGAAGCAACGATGCGCAGCGCGTCAAAAGAACCGGACTGGAAAATATCAACGAGCTGCGCTACCAGCTCAGACGAACGCTCGAGGTTCTCTCCCATACGCACATGGGCGAGTTGAACGTAATCGAGCATCTTCATCGTCTCACCTCGCAACAAATCATTAGTATTTGATACCAATCACGATTACAGGTTACAGCTTTTTGATACCTCTTTGTCGATTAATTTATTCCCTTCGGCGAACGGTCGATTTTGAGCCCTATAAGGTTGTGTATACAGCTGACCCAACGATCAAAACTGGTTAGCTTCCCAGCCGTTATTCACAAAACACCAGCTAGTACGTATAGGTGTAGCCGCCCGCATCGCCACGATTGAAGGACTTTACATACTCGATAGCCTGACCGCTCGCGTCATAGCTCACGCATTCCAAAAGCAAAACAAGATCCCCTTGCTCCAAGCCAAGCAAGCCCGCGTCGCGTGCACCCACCGCCTCGATATCGAGCTTCTCCTGCGCCATGACCGGCTTTCGGCCCAGCATCTCATAGGTCTCGTACAAACTGAAGACCGACACGTCAATATTTTCGATTGTGGGAAACAGCGGGCACGGAATGAACGCCATCTCAATCGATACGGGATCGCCGTTGACGCAGTTCAAACGCCGAATCGAATACAGCAAATCGTCTTCGGCAATACCAAACAGGTTGGCATAATATGGGCCCGCATAACGCTTGGAACGCGCGAGGATGCGGACGGACGGCTCGCCGCCCGAAGCACGAACCGACTCGCGAAAGCCTCCTGTTCGCTCGTAGGCAACGGGCACTTTCTGCGCCACAAACGCGCCCTTTCCGCGGACGCGTCGAATCTGCCCGCGCCGCACCAGCTCATCGACAGCGCTTCGGATGGTCAGGCGTGTCGTACCAAATTCCTCGGCGAGGTCTTTTTCGGACGGAATCATGGAACCCGTGGGATATATACCGCGCTCGATACGCTCCTCGATGCGGCGTCGAATGCGCATATAAACCGGGGTGGCAACTACTGTTTCAGCCATTGTTCACCTGCCACGCTCCTCATGCCGTTCTCTTCGCCGTTATCGGCAAAGCGGAACTTTGTGGGCAAAATCACCGATTTGCAATGCTCCACAAAACGCATGTCCTTATCAAATTCGATCGTGCTCTCATAGAACACCGGCGTTCCCTCTTCTTGCTGGAGCAACTCGGCCTCTTCGGCGTTCAAACGCGAGATGGAAATATGCTCACGTCCATGCTCAACACGCACGCCACCTTCTTTGAGCAGGACATCGTAAAGGCTCTCACGCTCAAAATCGTGATCGGGAAGCGCGGGACACAGGGACAGGTTAACGTGAGCGGTCTCGATTGACGCCGGCTCGCCCTCAATAAGTCGAACGCGCTGCATACGGAGTAAAGGAGCGCCTACAGACACCCCAAACTTGTCGGCAAGCGCCTCATCCGCCTCGATGGTCCCGGTGGAAACCAGACGAGAAGAGGGGTGCAGGCCGGCAGTCCGCACAGCATCGGAAAAGTTATACGTTTCCTGGAAGATGTTCAGCGGCTTAGGAGGACACACATACGTACCCGATCCGCGACGGCTCTCGAGCGTTCCACACGAGATGAGCCGCGTGATACCAGCGCGCAACGCCGTACGCGAAACGCCGATCTCTTCGCACAGCACGCGCTCGGCCGGCAGGCGATCGCCGCCGGCAAGCTGATGGTGCTGGATATACCAAAGTATTCCCTCAACAGCACGATCTTTGGGGGGAATTGCATAAGATTCGCCTGCCATTGCACAGACTCCTCATTCAGAAACGTATGCCGCCAAAATTAGGCCAGCCCTCCCATGGCATCAAATTCGGCCTTGATCTTCTCGGCGACATTCCGATACGACTTATATAAATTTGAATCGCGTTTGACTTCGTCGGTCATAACGGGAATCTCTAATTTGGAAACCTCGTCTTTTCCCGTCTGAACCGCCACAACAACGCCCATACCAAGACACATATTACGCTTGGCAGCATTTATTTTTGCCGCCTTAGCGGGATTTGCCAGGATACGCTGGGCAAATTCCTGTTTTGAGGCCACTTCCTCGGCCTCCGGATCGCCTGCCTCGGCCACTTCGCACTGCAACACGTCCGCATAGTCAAAAATCTTCGGCTCGCCGCCGCGCTGATGCACGGCCCACTTGCGACGCGTGGCATCCTGGTAGATAGCCGGCAAAAACGTAAACCGCGGCGGGTCCAAAATCGTATCCGTGATGGTAAACACATCGGGATCAAAGGCATCCTGCGGGTTTTTCTTCTTGAACAGCCCCATATCAGCCTCCCGTACTAGCATTAAACAACTCAACCTGAATATAGCACCAATTTCAAGCCGCCGCCTTACCCTATCGGTGCGCGGCGTCTATAGCTCGCCCAGCGGAAGAGTTCACGGACGAGGGCCGGGGTGCCTGCCTTGTTTTGAGAAGTGGGCTCCGCGAACTTCTCAAAACAAAGCAGGCACCCCGG
>USHA01000109.1 GCA_900554325.1 uncultured Collinsella sp. | reverse complement strand
AGTTCCGCACGAGCCGAAGGGCCCAGTGGGCCCTTCGTGCGAGCCAGGACTGCCCGAACAGGGAGTGAACTGCCCGCCGCCAGTCGCCCAGGCAAAACAAAAAGGGGCACGCGAACGTACCCCTCTTCAATGTGATGCACGAGCAGCTACGTGCTACTCAGCGGTCTCCTCGACAGCGGCCTCGGTCTCGACGACCTCAGCAGCCTCCTCGACGGCCTCGTCCTTCTTGACGACCTTAGGAGCAGCGGCCTTCTTAGCCGGAGCAGCCTTCTTCGCCTTAGGGGTGCAAGGCTCGGAGACGATCTCGATGATGACCATCTCAGCGCAATCGCCCTTGCGCGGACCGAGCTTCATGATGCGGGTGTAACCACCATTGCGGTCGGCCCACATACCCTGAGCGGCCTTGTCGAAAATCTCAGCAACGAGATTCTTATCACCGAGCTTGGCGATGGCGAGACGACGAGAGTGCAGGTCGCCCTTCTTGGCCCAGGTGATGATCGGCTCAGCATAGGAACGCAGGGCCTTGGCGCGCGTCTCGGTGGTCTTGATGCGATCGTTCTCGAAGAGCGCCTTGGCAAGGCTCTTCTTCATGGCCTTGGTGTGGCTGGCGTCGGTGCCGAGCTTCAGGCCTTTCTTCTTATTGTGACGCATGGTCTAGTTCTCCTCTATACCTAGGGTTTAAGCCTTGAGGCTCAGACCCATGGACTCAAGCTTGTCCTTGACTTCCTCGATCGACTTCACGCCGAAGTTGCGGATGTTCAGCAGGTCGTTCTCGGAGAACTCGACCAGCTGGCGCACGGAGTGAATACTCGCACGCTTGAGGCAGTTGTAAGAGCGGACGGAAAGGTCCAGGTCCTCAATCTGCTTGTCAAGCTCGGCATTGTCGCTCGTCACCTCGGGGGCGAAGATGGAAATCTCCTCCTCCGCCTCGGGCTCGTCGGCCAGGGTCATAAACGCAGCCATGTGCTGGTTGATGATGTTGGCCGCAGACACAACCGCGTCACGCGGGGAAAGCGCACCGTTGGTCTCAATCTCAAGAACCAGACGGTCGTAGTCGGTGTGCTGGCCAACGCGGCACGCCTCGACGAGCTTGGCGCAACGCTTGACCGGGGAGAAGAGCGAGTCGACGTTGATGATGCCGATAGGATCATTGTCGCGCTTGTTCTGCTCGTAGGACACGTAGCCGCGACCATACCCGATGCGCATGCTCATGGTCAGATGACCACCCTCGGTGAGGGTCGCGATGTGCTGCTCGGGATTGACGAGCTCGAACTCGGACGGAATGAAGAAGTCTGCGCCGGTAACCTCGCACGGGCCATCGACCGAGATAGTCGCAGTGCCCTCGTCCGTGGTACCAAGCGTGCGGAACACGAGACCCTTCACGTTCAAGACGATGTCGGTGACATCCTCGACCATGTTGGGAATCGTGGTGAACTCGTGCTGGGCGCCATCGATCTGGATGGCCTCGACGGCTGCACCCTCGAGCGAGGAAAGCAGCACGCGGCGCAGGGAGTTACCCAGCGTGTCGCCATACCCGCGCTCCAGAGGCTCGACGGAAACGCGAGCAGCAGTCTCGCTGATCTCCTCGACGTGAACCTGGGGCCTGATGAATTCGGACATGTAATACCTCCAGCGTAGCGCGCAAACGATTACTTCGAGTAAAGCTCGACGATGAGCTGCTCGTTGATGTCGCCGCTGATCTGGTCACGAGAAGGCAGCGAGATGACGTTGCCGGAAAGCTTCTCGATGTCGACCTCGAGCCAGCCAGGGACCTCGAAGCGCTCGGAGGAGATGAGTGCCTCCTTGATGGGGAGCAAGTCGCGGAACTTCTCGCCCACAGCCACAACGTCGCCGGCCTTCACGCGGTAGGACGGGATGTCCACGCGCTTGCCGTTAACGGTGAAGTGGCCATGGCGGACGGTCTGACGAGCCTCCTTGCGGGTGCGAGCGAAGCCGAGACGGAACACGACATTGTCGAGACGGGTCTCGAGAATGGTCATGAGGTTCTCACCGGTAACGCCGTCCATGCGAAGAGCATGCTCGTAGTAGTGGTGGAACTGCTTCTCGAGAACGCCGTAGATGAACTTGACCTTCTGCTTCTCGCGCAGCTGCATACCGTACTCGGATTCCTTGCGACGGCGCTTGGGCTGGCGGATAGATTCCTTTTTGGAGCTGTAGCCGAGCTCAACGGGATCGATCCCGAGCTGGCGGCAGCGCTTAAGAACCGGAGTCCTGTCGATTGCCATAATAAATCGATCCTTTCAGTTACACGCGGCGACGCTTCTTGGGGCGGCAGCCGTTGTGCGGGATGGGGGTCTTGTCCTGGATGCTGGAGACCTCGAGGCCAGCGGCCTGGAGGGAGCGGATCGCGGTCTCGCGGCCCGAACCGGGGCCCTTCACGAAGACGGCGACCTTGTGCATACCGTGCTCCATAGCGGCCTTGGCGCAAGCCTCGGCGGCCATCTGGGCGGCAAACGGGGTCGACTTACGGGAACCCTTGAAGCCCACGGTACCAGCGGACTGCCAAGCGATGACGTTGCCCGCGGGATCGGTAATGGAAACGATGGTGTTATTGAACGTAGAACGGATGTGAGCCTGGCCCACGGAGATGTTCTTACGGTCGGCGCGCTTGATACGGGTGGTGGCGCCGCGCTTGTTCTTTGCAGTAGCCATTATGCGTCAGTCTCCCTTATTTCTTCTTCTTGGCACCGATCTGACGCTTCGGACCCTTGCGGGTGCGAGCGTTGGTGTGGGTGCGCTGACCGCGAACAGGGAGACCCTTGCGGTGACGGAGGCCGCGGTTGCAGCCGATGTCCATGAGGCGCTTGACGTTCTGGGCGCGCTCGCGACGGAGGTCACCCTCGACCATCAGGCCATTCTTATCAATGTAATCGCGGATCGCCGAGATCTGCTCCTCGGTGAGGTCCTTGATGCGAGTGCCGTCGGCAATGTTGAGCTCGGCGCACATCTTCGCTGCGGTGGTGCGGCCGATGCCGTAGATGTAGGTCAGACCAATCTCCGCACGCTTCTCGTTCGGAAGGTCGACACCGTTAATACGGGCCACTGTGGATCTCCTCTCTTAACCCTGGCGCTGCTTGTGGCGCGGGTTCTCGCAGATCACGAGAACCTTGCCATGGCGGCGGATGATTTTGCACTTATCGCACATCTTCTTGACGGAAGGGCGTACCTTCATCGTTCTTCCTTTCGGTAGTGCTCAAGCTACAAGGTGGAATGTTATCTACTCGCCCAGCCGCAGGCGTTAATAACGAATGGCTGGAAGCATGTATCGAACCTTACGGGGCAGAGCATTCCCTTCCGGTTCGAATACGTGCGAATGGTCGTTACTTATAACGATAGGTGATGCGACCGCGGGTCAGATCATAGGGAGAGAGCTCCACAACGACCTTGTCACCCGGCAGAATACGGATGTAGTTCATACGGATCTTGCCCGAAATGGAACAGAGAACCGAATGACCGTTCTCAAGCTCAACGCGGAACATGGCGTTCGGCAGCGGCTCGGTGACCGTGCCCTCAAGCTCGATGGCGTCTTCCTTCTTCACGTGCATCATCTTTCTCTCGAAAACGACAGCAACAGTGCATGTTACTACATGCTAAACAGGCGAAAGGGAAATTCCCAATCGCTCCACAAATATTCTGTCCCACCGGCAGCCCGACGGTGCGGGCCCGCATGGTTCGGCGCTCGGGCAGTCCTGCTCACGACGAAGGCCACATTTAGTGGTCTTCTGTTCGTGCGGAACTCGCGGC
>USHA01000108.1 GCA_900554325.1 uncultured Collinsella sp. | reverse complement strand
CGGAGCATGGCCACCGGACCCATCGAAACACATCTCCACCGTTCCTTCAACTGGGAAAACGGCGCCCCCGGACCCCAGGAGGGGCCGCGGGGGCGTTCGGCTAACTGCGGGAATGGCCTATTTGCTCAATGTGTTCGGCTGAGATCGGAAATCAACCCCCGTCGTGCAACCAACGGTTGCTTGGAAGGGCGCCTGCCGCCGCGTATGCTTAAGCCATCAACCAGCAGAAAGGAGCCGTTATGGCCTTTGCAGAAAAGCTCATTGCCATCCGTCGCGCCCATCACCTTACCCAAGAGCAGCTCGCCGCCAAGCTCTTCGTCACACGCCAAGCCGTCAGCCGTTGGGAGCGCGACGAGGTCACGCCGGGCATCGACATGATGAAGCTCATCGCCGCCGTAACCGGCGAGCCTCTGTCTCATCTGCTCGAGATGCCCGAGCACTATTGCCAGAGCTGCGGCATGATACTCACGCCCGATGACTGCGGCACCGATGCCACGGGCGCCACGACCGACCATTACTGCAAGTGGTGCTACGACCACGGTAAGTACACCTACGACACCACGATGGAGGCGATGATCGAGGATTGTGCCCCGCGGTTGGCGCAAAACACCGGCATGTCGCTCGACGAAGCCGTCTCGCTCATGGGCGCCGTCCTGCCGCAACTGGAGCGCTGGCGCACCGTGCAGGAAAACGAGGAGCGCTACGGTGCCGAGGCGCGGGCGCGCTATGGCGATGAGGCTATCGATGCAGCAAACGAAGCGCTGCTGGACATGGACCCCGAGACATGGAACGACATGAAGGAACTTGAACGCGCTGTTCTGGGCCAGCTATCGATCGCCATGGGCGATGGCGATGCGGACGGAAGCGAGGCTCGCAAGCTTGTCGCGATGCATCGTCGCTGGATTGCTCTCAACTGGGGATGCGAGCCCCAGAACGAAGCGTATCTCGGCCTCGCCCACGGCTATCTTGCCGACCAGCGCTTTGTTGACTACTACGACAAGCCCTGCGGCACCGGAGCCACGGCGTTTCTGGTACAGGCCATCGAGTCGTCGTTGACGCGCGCATAGACCGCGGCGGCTTTGGGTATTTCAATCAAAACTTCAACCGATTGGAGACCCATGGCTACTGATCACGAGCTCGCGCTATTCGTTATGACCGGCTGCCCGTATTGCTTAAAGGTCAAGCGTTTCCTTGCCGATAACGGCGCGACCATCCCCGAGCGCAATATCTCGACCGATTCCGATGCCGAACAGACACTCATCGCCGTCGGCGGAAAGCGCCAGGTTCCCTGCCTATTCATCGACGGCAAGCCACTCTACGAATCGAGCGACATCATCGCATGGGTACAGAAGAACCTGCTCTAGTACGCGCATCCCGTCCGTCCAAGGCCCCACCCCATACGGCCTAAACATGTACACCAACATCCAAAGTCGACATTTTTCGACATCTTTGGATGCTGGTGTACAGTTTTTTGCAGAGGTAGTCATTGGGGACGTTCTTAAATGACTAGTTGTTTGAGATGGCCTTTGGATTATGGTTGTTTGAGGCCGTCTGACGTCTCTGGGACGTACTCATTGGGGACGCACTTAAATGAGTAGGTAGGGATTCAGTTTCTCAAATTTATAGAACATATGTTTGCTCTCTGTGTTATACTCATCCCAAGGCATGAGACTGGTCGAGAGCTCCTGCGGAGGTCCCCAATGACACGCTAGAGCATGCTCGGTAAGTAAGATCGGTGGTTACCGCACTCGCCCATCTCAGACAGGCTGCGCTCCTGTTCGCCGTCGCCATCAAAGAACGGCGCTCACAACCAAACGTTTCCGTTGTCCGTGAGTCACACAGGAGTGCATCGCTATGGCAAAAAAGATTCCAACCCTTTCACCCGACATTATTTCAAACACCTGCTCGGATATCAGCAGGATTGTCGAGGCCAAACACCTCGGCCAGAAAGGCACCGACCATGAGGCCTCTTCGGAAGGGGCTCTGCTCATCGGGCGCCATCTCGAGCAAGAGATTGCCGGATACCCCATTTCCAATCTAAATGGCCTACTCTCGCCCATCGCTTGCCACCTCAAGCAGCACTTTAGCCCAAGCCTGGGCCCGACCTATCTCAAGCGTTGTATAAAGCTCGCACGAACTGTTCCGGAAGACATGAGTTTTCGACCGGAGCTTGATCTAGAACACTATCAGTCGCTCGCTCGCATCGCCGACAAAGATCTGCGCTTGGATCTGATGAACGTTGCCGCTGATAACCGTTGGAGCGCATCGCGCATCGATCGTCATGCCCGCTATCGAAGTCCGCAGGACGTTTTGGATGCTTGGGAGCGCCGTGCGCTTGAATCAAATCAAGAAGTACGGCGCTTCGCCCGCGCCTACACAGATGTCTGTGGAATCATTTCGCTCGATGAACTTATTGAGCTCTACAACTCCTGTGCCCCCAATCCAGTCTCGAGATTTGAGATAAATGAAACTATTTGGCAAATCAGGAACGAATCGGGGCAAATCGACAATCCCTGCGTCATATCCAGAGATGGAAAACTCTATCTCATAGCGCCTGAGCTCGATGACGCTGTCGATGAAGCCCCTTATTACTACGATGACTACGGATACTCCTATCGAAAATATGAACGACGCAGCGAATACACCGGTGAGATGCGCGCGCTGCGCGAACGGCGCGTTGGCATCAGAGTGGCAGCCATCTTCGCCGGTCACGAACGTCTTCCAATCAAAAGGCTCAGCTATGACGAAGTCATCTGCGGGCATATAAAGTGCAGTCGATCTGTCGAACGACTCAAGCAGTACGTCCTGAGAGACCCTGAGATTAAGGCATCCGATCTCCATGCAAGAGAAGATGAGTTCGATTTCATCATGACAAAGCTTTTGCGTTCCGTTGGACTCAACGGTATGCCGACAGCACAGCAAATTACCGAAGACGCAGCTTTCTTATTGATTGTCGTACGGCCCGAGTTTTACGAACGCAAGAAAACAGCCGAAGTCTCCAAGCTCCTCTCGATAATCTATGAAGACGCTCCCCTCTGGGAGTTCAACGGACGTTCACATACCGAGCTAAAAAGCGAAGGAGTAGTGGAGCCTCCGACGTCGGCTTTACATCGAGAAGTCCAATCAAAAGGGGGTGCGGACAGAAAGTTGGACCGCGGGGCGGTCCGGACTGGAGGTTCGCATGTACAGCAGGGAGAAGGTCGAGCTCTTCCTCCTGGCGGCGGAGGACGGCATGGGGCCCACCGCCGCCGCGAAGTTCGCGGGGGTCACGGTGGGCGCGGCCAAGAAGTGGGCGACGGGGCACCTCCCGCGCAGCTACACCGGCGGGGGCTGTAGAATCGTGGCGAGGAAACCGCCACGGAAGGAGGCCAGCTTGGGCCCCGACAAGTCGACCTACGCCCCGCCCGCGACCGGCCCGCTCGCCGGGCTCAACGAGGACCAGATAGAGAACCTGCTGCTCAGGGCGGTGTTGGCCGACCTAAAAGCGGAAGGGTGGGACCCGGCTTCGATCTCGAACAGGAGCAAGTGCGAGCTCGGCGAGAGATTGAGGCGGGCGACCGCCCTGCCCCTCCGCTCGATCACAGGTTTCTTGAGGATATCGAAGAGCTCCTATGAGTACTGGAGGCCCCGCGTCGCCGTGCCGCGCGACCGCGACGCCGACATACGCGACCGCGTGGTGCGCATCTTCCGCGAGGGCTCGGGGTGCTGGGGGTACCGCACCGTCTGGGCGCGCCTGCGCCGCGAGGGCGTCCGGGCCAGCGAGAAGCGCGTGGCCCGCGTGATGCGCGAGGAGGGCCTCGAGGTCGTCTACAACAAGAGGCGCGCCCGGGGCTACAGCTCCTACGCCGGCGAGGTCTCCAAG
>USHA01000107.1 GCA_900554325.1 uncultured Collinsella sp. | reverse complement strand
AGAGCAGGGGACTCTTAATCCCAAGGTCCAGGGTTCGACCCCCTGACGGCCCACCACACGATATCTCCTCTAAAGTCCGCCACAACGGACTTTAGCTTTGGGTCGTTAGCTCAGTTGGTAGAGCAGGGGACTCTTAATCCCAAGGTCCAGGGTTCGACCCCCTGACGGCCCACCCAAAGATTGTTAAAGCGACTGGCACAGGCTGGTCGCTTTTTTGTTGACCTTACATGGGGTCGAACCCGTCGGGGCACAGCCGCTTTCACAGATCGAGCCTACCCTGGGGATCGGTAAAACCGTCAGTACCCTCCTTGAGTTTCTTCTCGTCTGCCTTCACGCGACGCTCGAGCTTTTTTGTATCCTCGGCAGGCGGTAGGTTCTCGGGGACAATTCCGCGGTCGATGAGGCTGCCACGCACGCTTGTGTTGTTCTCGACGTGCTCTTGCTTGATCTGGTCCAGGCCGTACAGGTCGTGTTCCTCGGCGTTGAAGGCCGTCATCGAGTTCGTAAGGTCCTTTGCTTTGATGAGGACATCGGCTAACCTGTCCGCCAATGCCGCGCTCTTGGGTACGCCGAGCTGCTGCTTCATTTCCGCCGTGCTTCTGCCGCCGAATAACGCCTCATCGCCCTTCGACTTGATGATCGCGAATCCTTTGGAGTCCACGCCGCGTTTGAACGCAATACCCGAGAGCTGTTTCTCTGAATCGGATAGCGAGTGGCGCGCCTGCAAGCGCTGAATCTCTGCGAAGCGCTGCTCTATGAGCTCTTGGCGGCGCGTCTGCACGGCAAAGTATGCCTGGGCGAGCGCGATCTCTGGCTTGTTTGAATCTCCGTTCTGTGCGATTAAATAGCATGCATAGCGCGTAAGTTTGTAGTCTTTAACCGCGCGAGCGGCGACACCGGCAGTTACCATTTTCGTGGTGTCACGAAAATGGGAATCAACTGGAGTTTTGTTTGTTTCGCATGAGACTGTTGCCCTCTTAACAACTTCGGCGAAGTTCTCCCATCGAGTGTACCCCATGGGTTCCATTAAATCGCGTGCGAGCCAATACTCAACGCCGTCTTCCACATTGGCGTAGCTATCAAGTTTGACACGCCACTTCTCGATATCACTACTGTCCATATCTCCTCCTCGCTGGTCTATTGTCTGTGCGGGCTTTGCCCGCTCTGTATTCAGAATTAGGATACGCTGCCGTGCGGACACGAATAGGCCCCGTGCCACCTCGAGCTCACGGGGCCCATAGATATCGATTAGGTGTGTTCTGCTTTAGATGGGTGTCCAGTTTAGTCCGTTCGATAGTGCGATCCGAGGCTTTCGGTTCGCTTGCGCATGGCTTTGACCATTTCCTGTGCTAGTTGAATCTGCGACTGAAGGCGGGCGAGGGCAGCGATTTCGCTGTCCTGGGCTTTCTGTGTGCTCAAGGTCGTTGCCTCCGTCTTCAAGCCCTCAAGCTCGTGTAGTGCTTCGGATAGGCCTGTTTCGGTGCGGTTGATCATGCAGTAGGTACTCATTGTGCGTTTGAGGCAGCGGGTCAGGCGCTCGGCGTCTGCTGTAGCTATGCCATGCTGGGGGAGGGCGATATCCATCGGTGCGGCCGCCTCAGGAGCGTCCAGCGCTGCTTGGGCTGCCGATGCGCCCGCAATGCGCCCGAACACGATGCCATTGGCGCTTGACAAGCCACCAATGCGGTCGGCGCCGTGCATGCCGCCTGTCGCCTCGCCGCAAGCGTAGAGGCCCTCAACGCCCGTGTACGCGGTCTTATCGATCTTGATGCCGCCGTTAGCGGCGTGGGCATACATCGCAACGCGCATCTCGTCAGTCGGGGCGATGCCGTGCTCGTCTTGCAGCCAGGTGGCAAAAGTCTGCACAAATTCTGGGACATCCTCACTGGGGAAGTCGTAGTGGAGTGCCAGGCCTTCGGCACCTGCCTTATCGATGACGAGATCGATAGCGCGGGAGGCCAAACGTGACGTGAAGGGACCATATCCAGAGCGCTGCTCGAGCAGTTCGTCCAGCTTGTCGTCGGCAATATCTGCCGGCTGGTCTACATGTACGTAGCGCCAGGTTTTCTCGTTGAAGACCAAGTTACGCCTGGGCTCGATGAAGCCGGGCATCATCTGCATGAACTCTATATTAGTAAGTGTTGCGCTGTGCGCCAGCGCGATGGCCTGCGAGGAGCTGAGCACATCAGCCGACGTAAGGCTGCGCTCGAACAGGCCGCCTGTGCCACCGGCTGCGATGATCGTGGCCTTGGCAGCAAAGGGCACGATTCGATTTTCGGTGAGGTCGTAGAGCACGGTTCCGGTTATTCTGCCGTTCGTGTCCTCAACAAGGTCGATAAGCTCATGGCGGGGGAGCAGACGAATGCCGAGCGACTCGATCCGGGCCGTCAGAGCGTCATCAAGGGGCTTGCGGGTGAGGCCGCGCCACATGCGCGTTTTGTGGTCAAAGCAGGGGATAAACTGCTTTTGCTGAGCGCTCTCAGCGCTTTGCGGACGCTGGAGCTCAACGCCCAGGTCTTGCTCGAGCCATTCAATTGCCTGGGGAATGCCGTGGACAAACGTCTGGACAAGCTCGGGGTCGGCGACACCGCCGCCGACGGTCTGGATGGTGTCGATGAGGTCTTGTTCGTCGTCTTCGTTAACGGGTCCGATAAGCCCCAGGCCCCAGGTTCCGGGGAAGAAGCTCGATCCACTCATAATCTTGCCGGCGCTTGCCACAGCGACGGTTGCGCCCGTGCGTGCCGCTTCGATGGCGGCGCAAAGGCCCGCAATGCCAGATCCAATTACCAGTACATCAGTCGATTCCATCGGATTCCTTTCTCGTCCGGCGCATTGTCGCATGGGTGATCGGCAATGGGGCCGCAAAGACTCGGCAAATCGGTAAAGGGCAAATATGGCAGGTGGGCGTCATAGGCGTTCTGACGCTCCGTCTCATCACATCTCGTATTTCGCCCCAACTGATATATCGGCATTAGCTACCCTGCGACAGCGCATACAAAAAGAGCCGCCACCTCGAAAGGTAGCGGCTCTAAAGCTCAACTATATGAGCATCGCGCGGGCGCGATTAGGCCTTGAGGGCCTCCTCGACGGCGACAGCGCAAGCGACGGTGGCACCGACCATGGGGTTGTTGCCCATGCCGATGAGACCCATCATGTCAACGTGCGCAGGCACGGAGGAAGAACCGGCGAACTGGGCGTCGGAGTGCATGCGGCCCATGGTGTCGGTCATGCCGTAAGAGGCAGGGCCGGCGCCCATGTTGTCCGGGTGCAGGGTACGGCCAGTGCCGCCACCAGAAGCGACGGAGAAGTACTTCTTGCCAGCCTCGATGCGCTCCTTCTTGTAGGTGCCAGCGACGGGGTGCTGGAAGCGCGTGGGGTTGGTGGAGTTACCGGTGATCGAGATGTCGACGTTCTCGTGCCACATGATGGCAACACCCTCGCGGACGTCGTCGGAGCCGTAGCAGTTAACGGCAGCGCGGGGACCATCGGAGTAGGGGATGGTCTCGACGACCTTGAGCTCGCCCGTGTAGTAGTCGAACTGGGTCTTCACATAGGTGAAGCCGTTGATGCGGGCGATGATCTGAGCAGCGTCCTTGCCCAGACCGTTGAGGATGACGCGCAGCGGCTTCTTACGAGCCTTGTTGGCGTTCAGAGCCAGGCCGATAGCGCCCTCAGCGGCAGCGAAGGACTCGTGGCCGGCCAGGAAGGCGAAGCACTCGGTGTCGTCGGAGAGCAGCATAGCGCCCAGGTTGCCGTGGCCCAGACCGACCTTGCGGTCCTCAGCGACGGAGCCGGGAACGGTGAAGGCCTGGATGCCCTCGCCGATGATGGCGGCAGCCTCAGAAGCGGACTTGGCGCCACGCTTGACAGCGAGAGCGCAACCGAGGGTGTAGGCCCACTCGGCGTTCTGGAATGCGATGGACTGGGTGTCGTGCACGA
>USHA01000106.1 GCA_900554325.1 uncultured Collinsella sp. | reverse complement strand
CCTATTCCACCGCAACTTCGATGGGGCGGCGGGGGATCCGATGCGTACTCGTGGTGAGGTCGTGAGCTTGTAAAAGGTGTGCGTGCGCTTGTCGTTCGTATCTGCTATCATTCCTAGTCTGTGCGCTCATGCGGGCGTGGCGGAATTGGTAGACGCGCCAGATTTAGGTTCTGGTGGGATTCCCGTGAAGGTTCGAGTCCTTTCGCCCGCACCATCGCACCTGCGTCGGCTGACGCCGTCGCGACACTTTGTTGCATAAAGGTACCAGCACCTCAGATAAGCTGGGCAGTATGAGGAGGAACGTGTTGAACATCACCGCTTCTGACGTCAAGGACGCCAAGCTCACCGCTACGGTCACCATCCCGGCCGCCGACGTCGACGCCGCGATCAAGAAGGCCTACAAGGACACCGCCAAGAAGTACCGCTTCCCGGGCTTCCGCGCCGGCAAGGCTCCCCGTCCGGTCATCGACTCCGCACTTGGCGCCGAGGCTACCCTCGCTCAGGCCACCAACGACCTGATTGCCGCCAACGAGCCCGCCGTCCTCAACGAGCTGGACATCGTCCCCACCAAGAACGGTGACTACAAGGAGCTCGACCTCGCCAAGGATCACGAGGACTACACCTACACCGTCGAGTTCTCCCTGCGTCCTGCTGCCGAGCTCTCCTCCTTCGACGCCGTCGAGATCGAGATGCCTCCCGCGGAGGTCACCGAGTCCGAGATCAACAACCAGGTCGAGATGCTCCTCAACTACCGCGCCACCTTCGAGGACGTCGAGGGTCGCGCCGTCGAGGCTGACGACTATGTGACCGTCGACCTCAAGGCCGTCGAGAACGCCGACAACTTCGCCGCTGAGGGCCGCATGCTCATCGCCGGTAGCGACAGCAACCCCAAGGAGTTCAACGAGGCCCTGATCGGTGCCAACGTTGACGACGTCAAGACCGTTACCTGGACCGACGAGGTCGAGGAGGGCGAGGAGGCCGAGACCCACACCGTCGAGGTCACCGTCAAGGGCATCAAGGTCCGCAACACCCCCGAGCTCACCGACGAGCTCGTCAAGTCCGACTTTGGCTTCGACAGCATCGACGCTATGCGCGACGCCATCAAGATCGAGATCGAGCAGGACAAGGCTTCCCGCCTCCCGGCCGAGAAGGAGAACCGTTGCGTCTCCGCTCTCGCCGAGCGCCTGCAGCTTGACGAGATGGATGCCGACTACGAGCAGTCCGTCTTTGAGGAGCTTGGCCAGAACTTCCTGTCCAACCTCGCTGCCCGCGGCATGACCCTCGACACCTGGCTGCCCGCTTCCGGCCTGACCATGGAGCAGTTCATCGGCGACCTGCACAAGCAGGCCAACGACGTTGCCCGTGAGTCCCTGGCTCTGGACGCCCTCGCCCGTGAGCTCAAGATTGAGGTCACCGAGGACGACATCAACGCCGAGTTCGAGAAGGCCGGCGTCAAGGACGTCGAGGCTTCCAAGGCCGAGTTCATCGCCGATGGCCGCATGCCTGCCGTCCGCGAGTCCATCCGTCGCTCCAAGGCCGTCGACCACCTGGTCGAGAACGCCAAGGTGACCGAGGTCGACGAGACCGCCAAGGACGCCGAGTAATTCTCGCCACCTTGCCTGCGAGCGCATGCGTGCGCCCGTGATGGGGTAAAGTTATACACCGGTTATCCGGTTGCTTCGTACGGTGCCAGCCAATGCATAGCATGCGGGCACCGTACGTTTATCTAGAACCAATTTGGTCCGCAAGAGAGAAATGGAGATGCGTATGATCGCTAAGTTCGATTCCGCCCTCGTGCCATACGTTATCGAGCAGACGCCGCGCGGCGAGCGCAGCTACGATATCTATTCGCGCCTGCTCAACGACCGCATCATCTTCTTGGGCGAGGAGATCAACTCCGTCAGCGCCAACCTGGTCGTTGCCCAGCTGCTGCATCTTGAGAGCCAGGATGCCGAGAAGGATATCTCGCTCTACATTAATTCGCCCGGTGGCGAGGTCTACTCCGGCCTGGCGATTCTGGACACCATGAACTTCATTAAGCCGCAGGTCTCCACCATTTGCGTCGGTATGGCTGCGTCCATGGCCGCCGTGCTGCTTTCGGCCGGCGCCAAGGGCAAGCGCTTCTGCCTTCCGCACTCCAAGGTCATGATTCACCAGCCCAGCGGCGGTGCCCAGGGTCAGCAGACCGAGATCGAGATCGTGGCCGAGGAGATCAAGAAGACCCGTCGCGAGCTCAACCAGATCCTGTCCGACGCCTCGGGCCAGCCCATCGAGAAGGTCCAGGCCGATACCGAGCGCGACAACTACCTGACCGCTGCCGAGGCCCTCGACTACGGCCTGATCGACCGTATCGTTACCTCGCGCGATCTGGCCGCGAAGGACGCCTAGGATGGCCGGTAACATGCAGGACAACTTTGACGAGAACGGCAACCCCATTCGCTGCTCCTTCTGCGGAAAAGAGCAGGGTCAGGTGCGCCGCCTTGTAAAGGGACCTACCAACATCTTTATCTGCGATGAGTGCGTCGCCGCCTGCTCCGAGATCTTGGAGGAGTCGCTGGCTTCGGACTTTATGGACGCTGCCCGCAACGGCAAGCTGCCGGGCTTCCTTAACGACCACGGCCAGGCTGCCGGTCAGCCAGCCGTTGACCCCGAGACCGAGGGCTTTGAGCTCGAGGACGACCGCCAGGTCATCACGCACGTGCCGACCCCGCACGAGATCTATGACGAGCTTTCGGCCTATGTCATGGGCCAGGAAGACGCCAAGCGCGCCATGTCGGTTGCCGTGTACAACCACTACCGCCGCGTGATTGAGGGCGGCGCTGCGCTTTCGGCCTTCGACGACGGCTTGGACTCGAACCTCGACGACGACATGGACGAGGTGGAGCTCGCCAAGTCCAACATCCTGCTGCTCGGTCCCACCGGTACCGGTAAGACGCTGCTGGCCCAGACGCTCGCGCGCATCCTCGAGGTGCCGTTTGCCATCGCCGACGCTACCGCGCTCACCGAGGCCGGCTACGTGGGCGAGGACGTGGAGAACATCCTGCTCAAGCTCATTAACGCCGCCGATGGCGATATCGAGCGTGCGCAGGTCGGTATCATCTACGTGGACGAGATCGACAAGATCGCCCGTAAGGCCGAGAACCTCTCCATTACCCGCGATGTTTCGGGCGAGGGCGTTCAGCAGGCGCTGCTTAAGATCCTTGAGGGCACGGTGGCAAGCGTTCCGCCCACCGGCGGCCGCAAACATCCCCAGCAGGAGCTGCTGCAGATCGATACGACCAACATCCTGTTCATCTGCGGCGGTGCCTTTGTGGGTCTGGACAAGATCATCGCCGACCGCGTGGGCAACAAGGGCGTGGGCTTTAACTCCGAGATCGCCGGCCCCACCTCGGTCGACGAGAACGACCTGCTGCGCCAGGTGCTCCCGCAGGACCTCAACGCCTTTGGCATGATCCCCGAGTTCGTGGGCCGTACGCCCGTCGTCACCCAGACGCAGGCGCTCGACGAGGACGACCTGGTGTCGATTCTGACCGAGCCCAAGAACGCCGTGGTTCGCCAGTACCGCAAGATGTTCCAGATTGAGGACGTTGAGCTTGAGTTTGAGGATGCGGCCCTGCACGAGATTGCCCGCATGGCGCTCGCTCGGAAGACCGGCGCCCGCGGCCTGCGCGCCATCTGCGAGGATGTGCTGCAGCAGACGATGTTCGACCTCCCCAGCGAGGAGGGCGTTTCCAAGGTCATCGTGACCGAAGCCTCCGTAAAGGGCGAAGAGCAGCCCCAGCGCATCTACGGGTAAATAGCTTGAATCCAGGTCCCGCGGCAACCTCCGCGGGACCTGCCATTTAAGGACAGGTTTATTTTGGTCGGTTTTATATGGGCAAATGTCGTTTCCCCTGATAAAACCTACCAAAATAAACCTGTCCCTTTTCGGCAGGTATGCCTGTGCTATTCTGTGAGATTGTCAAGTTAGTACCTTCAGACTGAAGTAATCGATACCTAAGGCGTGTCCGCCTGCTTGGTTTTCGTAGATTCCGCACGAGCCGAAGAGCACTTAATGTGCTCT
>USHA01000105.1 GCA_900554325.1 uncultured Collinsella sp. | reverse complement strand
AAAAGAGATGACCCGCCTCTCCAATCAGTCCCGTGGCAACCGTGGCCGCCGCGGGCCTCAAGCATGTCCCGGACTAGGAGAACATGCCGGTGAGGTAATCATTCAGCCGCTTATCCTTGGGCCGTTGGAAAATCTCGTCAGTCTCGTCGTACTCGACCATATCGCCCATGTAGAAGAACGCCGTGCGGTTGGACACGCGCGACGCCTGCTCCATGTTGTGCGTCACGATAACGATGGCGCGGTCGGCCACGATCGATGACATGAGGTCCTCGATCGCCAGCGTCGAGATGGGGTCGAGCGCCGAGCAGGGCTCGTCGAACAGAATCACGTCGGGGTTGAGCGCCAGCGTGCGCGCGATGCACAGACGCTGCTGCTGGCCGCCCGAAAGCGCGTAGGCGCTCTTGTCGAGCTTGTCTTTGACCTCGTCCCAAAGCGCCGCGCCGCGCAGGCTTTCCTCGACCATGCGGTCGAGCTCGTCGCGGTCGGTGATGCCGTGGCGCTTAGGCGCAAACGTGATGTTGTCGCGAATGGACTTGCGGAACGGGTTGGGCTGCTGGAACACCATGCCAATGGAACGGCGCAGCTCGTAGGTGTTTTCGGTCTTGGTGTTCACGTTGCGCCCGCGATAGTTGATCTCGCCCTCCACGCGGCAGCCGCGAATCTCGCGATTCATGAGGTTGAGGCTACGCAAGAAGGTCGACTTACCGCAGCCCGAAGGCCCGATGAGCGCCGTGATCTCGCCCTTGTGAAAGTCGAGCGACGTATTGTGCAGTGCATGGTGGTCGCCATAGTACACGTTGACGTCCTTGGTGGAGAGCACGACCTCGTCGCTCACGGCCTTGCCGCTCGCGCGCACGCGCTTCTCGCTCTCCCCCACGCTCGACAAAAAGTCCTGGGTCTCGGACGATGCCGCCTCAGTTGCGGGCGTTGCATTTATCTCGCTCATTCGGCCGTCATCTTCCTTGCCAGTTGTTTGCCCACGATACGGGCGACTACGTTAAACAGCAGCACGCAAATCATCAGCAGCGCCGCGGTGCCCCAAACGATCTGCTGGGCCTCGGGGCTGCCCTCGCCATAGATCTTGTAGATGTGCACGGCGAGCGACTCACCGGGGCGGAACACGTTCCAGGCGCAGGTGGGGCTCGACAGGTTAAAGCTCAAGAAGTTCAGACGCGCCGGCGAGCTCATGCCCGAGGTAAAGAGCAGCGCCGCGGCCTCGCCAAAGACGCGGCCGGCCGAAAGCACGATGCCGGTCACGATGGCGGGCATGGCCTCGGGAATCAGGATGTGCAGCGTGGCCTCCCAGCGGGTAAGGCCCATGGCCAGGCATGCATCGCGCTGGGCCTGTGGCACGTCCTCGAGCGCCTGCTGAATCACGCGCACCAGAATGGGGATATTGAACATGGTGAGCGCGACGGCGCCGGAGATGATGGAGTACTTCCAGCCCAGCTGCACCGAGAACACCAGGAAGCCAAACATGCCGACGACGATGGAAGGCAGCGAGGACAGCGTCTCGATGGCGGTGGAGGCAATGTCGCGGACGGGTCCGTCGGGTGCGTACTCAACCAAAAAGACCGCGCCACCCAGGCTGATGGGCACCGAGATGATCAGAGTGATCAGCAGCAGGTAGAACGAGTCGAACAGCTGGTAGAGCACGCCGCCCTGCGTTCCGTTGGCGCGCGACGGCTCTGTGAGAAAGCCCGGCTGGAACAGCGTCGAGATGCCCTCGAACAGGATATAGGCCACCATGGAGATGACGATGAGCATGACGATGGCGACGATCGCCGTCAGCACGCCCGTGGCGATGCGATCCTGCTTTTGGACACGCCCGAGCCTCGCCTCGTCGATGTGGATGCGCGTGCTAGCCACGAGCCTTCGCCCCCTTGCGGCCAATGAGATGGATGATCAGGATGAAGATGAGGCTCATGCCCATCAGCAGCAGACCGAGTGCCCACAGGACGTCGTCCTGGGCCGAGCCCTCGGCGTAGACCGCCATGGACGTGGTGAGCGTGGTGGTGATGGTCGAAGCCGGCGACAGCAGCGACGTCGGCATGGCCTCGATGCCGCCGATGACCATGCGCACGGCGAGCGTCTCGCCAAAGGCGCGGGTCATGCCCAAGATAACCGCGGTCATGAGCGACGGCATGGCGGACTTGAGCACCACGTGCCAGATGGTCTGCCAGCGGGTGTAGCCCAGCGCGAGCGAGCCCTGTCGGTAGCCGTCGGGCACGGCGCGCAGGCCATCGACCGAAAGCGTGGTCATCGTCGGCAGAATCATGACCGCCAGCACGATGGCGCCGGGCAAGATGCCCAGGCCCGTGCTCACGTGGAAAACGCTCTTCATAAGACCGACGACCACGTGAAAGCCAATAAGGCCAAAGACGACCGAGGGGATGCCGGTCAAAAGCTCAATGAGCGGCTGAAAGATCTTAGAGCCAAACTTAGGGCTAATCTCGACCGCAAAGATGGCAGAGCCGATGGCGATGGGCAGCGCGATGAGCGTGGAGAGCACCATGACCGCAAACGAGGTGACAATCAGGGGCAGGGCGCCGGTGTAGGGCAGGCCGCTTTCGGCTGTGTTGGCCAGGTCCCACTTGGTGCCGGTGAAGAACTCGACGACCGAAACGCCGTCCTTGACAAAAGCCGAGAGGCCCTTTTGGGCGACCATAAAGATGAGCGCGGCAACGACAAGCGTCACGAGCGCTACGCACGCGCCCGTGACGCCCAGGCCCACGTTCTCAAGGTCGCGCTTTGGCAGCTGTTTTGCCATTGCAAACCTTTCCGGGGCGATTACTTATTTAGCAGAGACCTTGCCGCTGGCGTCCTTGACGACCTTCATGGCAGAGACGGGGATGAAGCCCTGCTCCTCGACGAGCTTGCCCTGGACGTCGTCGGAAAGCATGAACTCCAGGAAGGCCTTGGTGGCCTCGTCGGCGTCCTTGGAGCAGTACATGTGCTCGGTAGCCCAGATCTTGAAGGAGTCATCAGTGACATTCTTGCTCTTGGGCTCGACGCCCTCGACCTTGATGGCGTTGAACTTGGAGTCATCGAAGTGCGAGAAGTCGAGGTAGGAGATGGCGTTATCGGTGCTGCCCATCTGAGTCTGGACGTCGCCGGACTTGTCGAGCTCGGCGTCGCCCTTAAAGTCGACGGTCTCGTCGCCAAAGACGGCGGCCTCGAAGGTGGCGCGGGTACCGGAGCCGGCCTTGCGGTTGAGAACGACGATAGTAGCGTCGTCGCCGCCGACCTCCTTCCAGTTGGTGATCTGGCCAGAGAAGATGCCCTTGAGCTGCTCGAGGGACAGATCGTCGACCGTCACGTTCTTGGAAACGACGGGGCCCATGCCCACGACGGCGACCTCGTGGTCGACGAGGTTCTTGACTTGATCGGCCTCAAGCTTGGTCTCGGCGAAGACGTCGGAGTTGCCGATGGTGACGGTGCCGGCGGCGACAGCGGTCAGGCCCTTGCCCGAACCGTTACCCGAGCCGGAGACGGAGACATCGGGGTTGGCGTCCATGAACTTCTCGGCAGCGGCCTCGACGAGAGCCTGGAACGAAGAGGCACCGTCGTAGGTCACCTCGCCGGAGACGGACTCGGCAGCAGCGGCGCTACCCTTGTCGGTGGCATCGGATGCGCCGGAGCCGCCGCACCCAACGAGACCGAGACCGACGATGCTGGCAAGACCACCAGCGAGGCCGAGGAACTGACGACGAGAATAAGCCTGATCGAGCATGATCTTCCTTTCATACATGCGATTCGCGGGCACCCTGCCCGCTTTGCTGTTTGGAAAGATACGGCCTCGATCGGGCAGTGCCCGCGCCAACTGCGGTTTTTTACGGGCATCTGATAGACCCTTACCGCAAGCGCAGCACGGCCTTTACAAACGAATAACAATCCAGCGCCGAACATGGCGCACCTTTTACACCAGAGGAAGGTAGTTGTTGGGGACGTTCTTAAACGACTAGTCGTTGGGGACGTTCTTGTTTGACTAGTCATTTAAGAACGTCCCCAAGGACTACCTTGGAAACCCCGCAGTGAGCATAAGTCAGACACTATGACCCAATCCGAGGGCACGGAAACGACAGGAGCC
>USHA01000104.1 GCA_900554325.1 uncultured Collinsella sp. | reverse complement strand
TTATCCGCTCGCCGCACGTGAACAAGGACTCCCGTGAGCAGTTCGAGATGCGCACTCACAAGCGCCTCATTGACATCCTCGATCCCACGCCCGGTACCGTCGACTCGCTCATGCGCCTCGACCTGCCTGCCGGTGTCGACATCGAGATCAAGCTCTAAGTCGATTGCTTGATAGCGCAATCTTCAAGGCCGTCACCTAGGGGTGACGGCCTTTTTGTGTCTCTAGAGTTGATTGTCGTTGCTTACGTAGCGTGCCGCCCGTCCTGTTCGGTGCTACCATTGTCAAATTGCAATTGCGCTATGGGGCTGTACGGTAAAGAGATTCGGGGTACGTATGGTTGATTGGATTATGCGACGCGCAGAAGGTGACCGCGGCAAGGTCGGCGAGCTTGCCGGTTTTGTCTGCATTGCGCTCAATGTCGTGCTTTGCCTTGGCAAGGGGCTGGTGGGCGTTCTCTCTGGCTCTGTGTCCATCGTTGCCGATGCACTCAACAATCTGAGTGACGCGAGCTCGAATATCGTGAGCGTCCTGGGTTTCAAGCTCGCCAGTAAGCCCGCCGACCCGGAGCATCCGTATGGTCATGGTCGCTTCGAGTATCTCTCGGGGCTTGTCGTCGCTGTTCTCGTGCTTATGATCGGCGTCGAGCTCGTCAAATCCTCGATTGATAAGATCATCAATCCCTCTGACGTCGAATTCTCGCTTGCGTTGGTGGGTGTCCTTGTGGGATCTATGGGGCTCAAACAATGGATGGCTCATCTGAATCACGTGCTCGGGGAGAAAATCAAATCCGAAACACTGCTTGCAACCGCCCAGGATTCCAAAAATGACGTCCTTGCCACGGGGGCGGTGCTCATTTGTGCAATATTCGCCCGTATCACGGGGATTAATTTGGACGCCTGGGCGGGCCTCGCAGTGGGCGCCTATATCGGTTGGAGCGGCATCGAGCTCATCCGCGACACGGTCAATCCGCTACTTGGACAAGCACCCGACCCTGAGCTTGTTCAGCATATCCGATCAAAAATCATGAGCTACCCTGGGGTCCTCGGCACGCATGACCTCATGGTGCACGACTACGGCCCGGGCAGGCAATTCGCCAGCGCGCACGTTGAGATGGCAGCTGAGACCGATCCGCTCGAGAGCCACGACACACTCGATAATATCGAGCAGGCGTTCAAGGACGAGGACGGGCTCATTGTCACCCTTCATTACGACCCCATCGTCACGAATGATCCCCATGTCGCCGATATGCGCAACAAGATTAATGCTTTAGCGCAGAGCATCAGCCCTCACGCGAGCATTCATGATCTTCGGTGTGTACCGGGGCCTACGCATACCAATGTTATTTTCGATTCGCTGCATCCTGCTGATTGTGAGCTGAGTCCCCAGGAGTTCAAATCTCGCTTGTCGGCCCTTGTTGTCGAAGAGTACCCCGATGCCGTGCCCAAAATCACGGTCGATGAGGATTACGTATCGGCAGAGCAGTAGGGTTCGCGTTCTCAGCCATTGGTCTGTCGCAGAGGGAGGCGGGCTCACCGCGGTTATGGCGATGAGCCCGTCTGGATGAGACACGTTCCCCTGTATGCCTTTGTTCGGCGACAGTGCACGTATGTTTTGCGGTGGGGAATGAGCTTAGAAGTTGGCATCGAGCCAAGCGATGATATCGCTTGATTCGTAGAGCGGCTTGCCGTCGATGAACAGGCACGGAACCTGCTGCTTGCCACCCACCGAAACGAGTGTACGCGCCGCCTCGGAGTCGATGCTGATATTGCGCAGGGGAATTTCGATGCCGTGGCTCTTCATGAAGTCCGTGACGCGGATACAAAACGGGCACGTGGGGCGATAATACAGGACAAGGTCGTGGTTGGCTGACATGATGATCCCTTCTAAAGATGATGGTATTCTAGTCGCTTATACCCACTCGCGCGGAGGCTCTCGTGGAGATAGGAGGAAGATCATGCCGGAGTATCAACGCATATCGCACGGGTTTGAACCGGTATACGACGAGCGCTCACGCATTTTAGTGCTCGGCTCCTTTCCCTCGGCACTTTCGCGCGCGAACGACTTCTATTACGGAAATCCCCAGAACCGATTTTGGCGCGTTTTAGCGTCTTGCCTGCGAGCGGAAGTCCCCCAATCGATCCCTGAGAAGTGCGCGCTCTTGCTTGCGCATGGTATTGCGCTGTGGGACGTGGTGGCGCAATGCGACATTAAGGGTTCGAGCGATGCGAGCATCGCAAACGTGGAGCCTGTAGACATCGAGCGTGTGCTTGAGGTGGCGCCCATTCGGCATGTCGTGTGCAATGGCGGAACGGCGGGGCGTCTATACGCCAAGCACCTGCAGGATCGGGTTGGATTGCCCGCGGTCGTGCTGCCCTCAACGAGTCCCGCAAACGCCGCATGGACATTCGATCGGCTTCAAAAACGCTGGAAGGAAGCCTTGGATTCGATGAATTAGGCCTTTTGGCGGCGTGGGGACGACCGTGCAAAACCGATTGCCGTGTCATAACCCTGATGAGCCGTTCGCCTCGCCGTCCGGCCTGAGTTCGCGCTGCATGATGAGGACCTCGCGCGAGCCTTCGGGGTACAGTGCGCTAACCTCGGCTGTCCGCAGGGGCTTGAGACCGCACTTCTCCATCACACGATGCGATTGGGCGTTATCGAGGAAGTGGTCGGCGTACATCGCTCGAGCTCCCAGGTCGCGTTGCGCATGCTCGATGAGCGCGGAGAACGCCTCCGGGGCGTATCCCTTACCCCAATGCGGCGCGCCGATCCAGTAGCCTGCGGAGTACTCATCGGGTCCCTCTAGATAATCGCAATCATCGATCGTCTTAAGTCCTATTGCACCTATGAGCGTGCCGTCGCATCTGAGGGTGACGGCATATTGCTCGGGTCCCCGCAAGACATTGCGGAGGACGTCGAGACTCTGCTCTTCGCTTTCATGTGGAGGCCAGCCTGCGGCGGTACCTATACGTGGATCTCGGGCGAGCGCGTAGAGCTCGGTTGCGTCGCTGTCGAGCCAGGGGCGCAGGACAAGGCGGGCGGTGATGAGTTCCATAGTGGTCCTTTCGGGGTCAATGGAATGGACGGTGATACGGATGCGAAGCGGTGGGGCAGTTGACGTGCGCCATGCCGACGGCGTGTGCGGCGCATGGAGCGTGTGCCCTCCCGTACGATTTGTGGGAAGGGGGGTAGGTGGTCTATCCGTCCAGATTGCCGGTGACGGTTCCCTTACCGTTGGGGATGCGGCGTCCCGCCTTACCGGAGATATGATTGAGGTCGATTGCCCAAATTGCGGTCGCGGGGAGCTCCCAGTCGATCGCTGCGCCAATCTTGTCCTTGTGCTCGGGGCAGTATTTAAGGCAGATCTGTGCCAAGGCGCGTCGCATAAGCGCGGTGTCCTCAACGGGACGAACGGTACCCGTGGCAATCACACTCGCGAAGCGCGTGGTGAAGAAGCCGGGAGCACCGTCCTCCTCGACGTAAACTGGGTCCATATCCACGGCGACGGTGACGCACACGCGCGGGTCGCGCTTCCAGTCCTCGGTCTTCTGGCCTCCCGCGATGCCCGTGTGGATCAACAGGGCGTCACCGTCCAGGACGTAGGAAAGCGGCGTGGCGTAGGGGTGTCCGTCAGCATCGATCGTGGCGACGACGCAGTGCTCGCCGATGCGGAGGATTTTTCGGGCCTCCTCTTCGCTGATGGCTCGTTCCGGGTGTTGCTTCATGGGCTGGTGCATGGATCGACCTTTCTTGTGTGGGTTTGAACAGAGAATACGATATTTTGAGTCGTGGTGGCGCGTGGCTTGAAGCCCGCTAACTCGGGTGTTTGAAAGGGGGGCGCCAGCGCGCCATGGCCCAAACGTGGATCGGTGCAGACTGACTACGGAGGCACATAGTGCCAACGGGGAATTAGGAAGTTGAGGTTTTTCGTACTCGATTTGGGATTTCGAAAGTAGAGCGGCGGGTAATTTAGCAAAAGGTCAGGATTATTTTGCTGAATGGCGTCCTCTACTTTGACTTTTGGGAAACGAATACGAAAAACCTCAATTACGAGCGATTGCGCGAGCGGGCGCAAATGAGGAGGCGGGCGCAAATGGAAGAGC
>USHA01000103.1 GCA_900554325.1 uncultured Collinsella sp. | reverse complement strand
GAGATGAGCTGCGACATCGTGTTCCTGGAGGCTTCTGACGAGGTGCTGATTCGTCGCTACAGCGAAAATCGCCGCCGTCATCCCATTGCCAAGCCGGGGGAGACTACGGCCGATGCCATTCAGCGCGAGCGCCTTCAGCTTCAGGGCGTGCGCGACCGAGCCGATATGATTATCGACACGAGCCGTCTGCGCACCTCTGCGCTGCGTAACAAGCTACGTATGGCATTTTCCGAGCTGTCCGACCAGCAGCTCATGGACGTCCACGTGTTCTCGTTTGGCTTTAAGCACGGCATGCCCGTCGAGGCGGACATTATGATCGACGTTCGCTTCCTGCCTAATCCGTTCTACGATCCCGAGATGCGCACGATGACCGGTCTCGATAAAAAGGTCTCCGATTTTGTTCTGGACCACCCCAAGACGCAGGAGTTTTGGAAGGCTTGGACACAGCTGCTCGATACGGTGATGCCGGGCTATATCGCGGAGGGTAAGCCGCAGCTTTCTATCGCCATCGGCTGCACGGGCGGCCAGCACCGCAGCGTTGCCATTGCCGAGGCCACGGCACGTTATTTGGAAGGCGCCCAATATCACGTGAGCATTTCCCATCGCGACCTGTCGCGCGCCAACACGAAGGCATAGGCCTGCATGTCGTTTACCGCTGAGGTGCGCGACGAGCTTGCGCGCTGCGAACCCGAATGTGAATACTGCGATTTGTCGACGCTCGCCGCCCTCACGCGCGTGAGTGGTACGCTCTCGCTTACCGGCTCTGGGCGGTATCGTTTGACGGTTGCGACTGAGACGGGAGCCGTCGCGCGCACGATGATCACGCTGACGCATCGTATCCTTAAGCTCAAAACGGAGTTCACCGTCCGCAAATCTGTATTGCATAAGGTTCGAAACTACCTCATCACCTTGCCTGATCAGCCAGACCTGGATAAGGCTCTGGTGCTGCTGGGTATCCTCGACCGTAGGGGAGGACTTGTCGCCGGCGTACCCCGACATATCGTTGCCCGTCCTTGCTGTAGACTTGCCTATATCCGCGGCGCGCTCATCGCGGGCGGCTTCGTGGCCGATCCACGAGGCGATTTTCATTTGGAGATCGCGGTGCAGGGCGAGCAATATGCCAGGGGGCTTTGCGATCTGTTGGAGCAGATTGGGGTCCATGCTCGTGTTAATGCACGGCGGGGGTCATATGCCGTGTACATTAAGAGCGCCGAGGAAATCGAGCATCTATTAAAGCTCATTGGTGCCAAGCGCAGCGTTGCCGAGATTGAGGAGGCGCGCGCGGTCAAGTTGGTTAAGAACGATGTGAACCGTCGCGTGAACGCCGAGCTCGCCAACCAGACCAGAAGTGCCGGCGCTGCCCAACATCAGCTTGCGCTTATCGATGAGCTCGAGCAACGTGGCCTTCGCGATGCGCTTCCGGATGCCTTGGCGGTCTTTTGCGACCTGCGCGAGCGCTATCCCGATCTGTCGCTGCGTGATTTAGGGGAGATGGCTGACCCTCCCTTGTCGAAGTCTGCCCTCTACCATCGTGTTTTACGGCTTGAAAAGCTCATTGAAGCAAACAGGTAGGTTAAAGTATCGACTTATATACGGATTTAGCTGCTATTTTATTCTTTAAAGCGTTTTAACGCAAATTTGATTTTCAATTTCGAGCATTCTCGTGAAATTCAAGTCAAAAAAAAGGTATATTAGGCGAGTGGTTAGTTTGTGGGCCTCAACGGCAGGCGCTGTAGCTTGCGGGGGCCTTACGAAAGGAGACACAATGGCAGTAAAGGTTGCTATTAACGGCTTCGGTCGCATCGGTCGTCTGGCCTTCCGTCAGATGTTCGGTCATGAGGGCTCCGAGATCGTCGCTATCAACGACCTCACCTCTCCCGATATGCTCGCTTACCTGCTGAAGTACGACTCCACGCAGGGCAACTACGCTCGCGATCACGAGGTCGTTGCTGGCGAGGATTCCATCACCGTTGACGGCAAGGAGATCAAGATCTACAAGGAGGCCGACGCCAACAACCTGCCTTGGGGCGACCTCGACGTCGACGTCGTTCTCGAGTGCACCGGCTTCTACACCAGCAAGGCTAAGGCTCAGGCCCACATCAACGCTGGCGCCAAGAAGGTCGTCATCTCCGCTCCGGCTGGCAGCGATCTGCCCACCATCGTGTACAACGTCAACCACGAGACGCTGACCGCTGAGGACAACATCATCTCCGCTGCTTCCTGCACCACCAACTGCCTCGCCCCGATGGCCAAGGGTCTGAACGACTTCGCTCCCATCGTGTCCGGCATCATGACTACCATTCACGCCTGGACTGGCGACCAGATGCCGCTCGACGGCCCGCAGCGCAAGGGCAACAAGCGTCGTAGCCGCGCCTGCGCCGTCAACATCGTCCCCAACACCACCGGTGCTGCCAAGGCTATCGGCCTGGTTCTCCCCGAGCTCAACGGTAAGCTCATCGGTGCCGCCCAGCGCGTCCCGACGCCGACCGGCTCCATCACCAACCTCTACGCTGTCGTTGACAAGAAGGTCACCGTCGACGAGGTCAACGCTGCTATGAAGGCCTACGCTGCCACCATCTCCGAGACCTTCGGTTACAACGAGGACGACATCGTCTCCACCGATATCATCGGCGAGACCCACGGCTCCATCTTCGACGCCACTCAGACCATGTGCTCTGACCTCGGCAACGGCCAGACCCTCGTTCAGGTCACCTCTTGGTACGACAACGAGAACTCCTACACCTCTCAGATGGTCCGCACCATCAAGTACTTCGAGAAGTTCGTTGCTTAATTTAGCTTTTAGCGAATAGCTCGTTGAGCGTCTAAAGAAGGGCGCGGCCTTATAGGGCTTACACCCTAGGGTCGCGCCCTTTTTATAAGAAATCGTCTGCCGTAATGGGAGGCAGACACGTACGAAAGGTAGAAGCAAACATGGCCTTTACCAAGAAGACCGTCCGCGACATCGATGTCGACGGCAAGCGCGTTCTCGTCCGCGTTGACTTTAACGTGCCTATCAAGGATGGCGTCGTTGGCGACACCACCCGTATCAAGGCTGCCCTGCCCACCATCAACTATCTCGTTGAGCACAATGCTCGCGTCATCCTCATGAGCCACCTCGGCCGTCCCGATGGCACCGGCTTCCAGCCCGAGCTGTCCCTCGAGCCCGTCGCCAAGAAGCTCGCCGAGCTCTCTGGTCTCGACGTCGCCTTTGTCGCCGACACTTACGGCGAGAAGGCTGCCGAGGCTGTCGCTGCCGTCGAGCCGGGCAAGGTTCTCGTTCTCGAGAACGTCCGCTTCGATAAGCGTGAGAAGAAGAACGATCCCGAGATCGCCAAGAAGCTCGCTTCCTATGGTGACGTCTTCGTTCTCGATGCCTTCGGCACCGCTCACCGCGCCCAGGGTTCCGTCGTGGGCCCCGCCGCTTACCTGCCCGCAGTCGCTGGCTTCCTGCTCGAGAAGGAGGTCGACACGCTGACCGGCATCTTCGCCGAGCCCGAGCGTCCCTTCGTCGCTATCGTCGGCGGTTCCAAGGTTTCCTCCAAGATCGGTGTTCTCGATCACCTCATCGACTCTGCTGATACCCTGATCATCGGTGGCGGCATGGCCTACACCTTCTCCAAGGCACAGGGCGGCGAGATCGGCACCTCTCTCTGCGAGGAAGACAAGATCGAGCTGGCACTCGGCCTGCTCAAGAAGGCTGCTGACAAGGGCGTTAAGCTGCTCCTGCCGGTTGACACCGTTTGTGCAGATCACTTCGGCGCGGACGCTGCTCCGGTCGTATACGAGGCTGGCAAGATCCCGGCTGACATGATGGGCATGGACATCGGCCCGAAGACCGTAGAGCTGTTCTCTGAGGCTGTCAAGGACGCAGGCACCGTTGTTTGGAACGGTCCGATGGGCGTATTCGAGTTTGACACCTTCGCAGTCGGCACCAAGGCTGTTGCCAAGGCAATCGCTGAGAGCAAGGCTGTTTCCATCATCGGCGGCGGCGACTCCGCAGCTGCTGTTGAGAAGCTGGGCTTTGCTGACAAGATGACCCACATCTCTACCGGCGGCGGCGCTTCTCTGGAGTTCCTCGAGGGTCTGGAGCTGCCGGGCATCGCATGCCTGCAGGACAAGTAAGTCCATTAGGAAGGCTTTATATCGGA
>USHA01000102.1 GCA_900554325.1 uncultured Collinsella sp. | reverse complement strand
TCAATGACCCCAACGGTCTCTGCCAGGTGGGTGGCGTGTTTCACGCGTACTTCCAGTATGCCCCGTTTGATGTGAACGGCGGCGTAAAAATGTGGGGCCATGCCACAAGCCGCGACCTTATGAACTGGGAATATGTTGGCGCGCCGCTGCTTCCCGACGAGCCGTTCGACTGCCATGGCGTGTATTCGGGCTCCGCGCTTGCCGAGGACGGCCGCATTCGCGTACTGTACACAGGCAACGTTAAGCTTTCCGATGCGGACGGCACGTACGACTACGTCAATACTGGCCGCCGCGCCGATACCGTCTATGTGGAGAGCGTTGATGGCCTTGCCGGTCGGGAGTTCAGCCAAAAGCGCGTGGTGCTGGCGTCCGAGGATTATCCCGACGATCTGACCTGCCACGTGCGTGATCCCAAGGTGTGGCGCGATGATGATGGGCGTTACCACATGGTGCTGGGCGCGCGTCGTCGCGTGGACGGGCCGCATGTCGAAAGTCGTTTTTGTGCGATGCACGGCGAAGGTGCCGGGCGCGATGTGGGCGAGATCTTGGTGTATGGCTCGGCCGATATGCTGAGCTGGGAGCTCGAAAGCCGCGTTTCCACGCCCGAGCGCTTTGGCTTTATGTGGGAGTGCCCGGGATACCTTGAGCTTGAGTCGGATGGCGGTGTACCGGCGAAGTGGCTGTCCTTCTCGCCCCAGGGTCTTGAGGGCGGTCGTTGGGACCGCGGCAATGTGTATGCCGCTGGCTACATGCCTGTATCGGGCGACATCACTGGTGGCAAGGACGCTTATGAGCTGGGCGAGTTCCGCCTGTGGGATGCCGGTTTTGACTTCTATGCGCCGCAGGAGTTTACGTCCGAGGATGGTCGCCACATTCTGATCGGCTGGATGGGCATGCCCGATGAGCCGACCTATGGCAACGCGCCCACCGTGGCGTGTGGCTGGCAGCACTGCATGACGGTGCCGCGTGAGCTTACAGCCGGCGCCGGCGGCGTGGTGCTGCAGCAGCCGGCTCGCGAGATCGAGCGCCATTATGCCTCGGTGCGTGTGGGGCAGGGCTCGTTGGAGGTTGCCGACGATACCTGCTTTGACGTTGTTGTTGACGGTGTCGATGGCGCGTTTACCGCGACCGTTGATGACGAGCTGAAGCTGGAGTTTGTGCCCGCCGAGGGCGAACTGCCCTCGCGCTTTGAGATGCGATTTACCGATGAGGGTCGCGCTTCTGCCGGCTGCGGTCGTACCGTGCGTTGGGAGCCCGTCGACGAGGTTCGTAACGTGCGCATTGTTGGCGATGTCTCGTCGGTCGAGGTGTTCGTGAATGATGGCGCGCTCGTGTTTTCGACGCGCATCTATCCCGAGGCCTATGGCGTGACCGTTGACGCTCCGGGCACGAGCGTGAACTATCACACGCTCAACATCTAAGCGATTCGTCGCATATCGGCGCTATACTGCAGCCGTTGCCCACGATGCGGGGAACACCCGCATCGTGGGTTTTTGTTTTGAAGGGACGGTGCCGTATGGGCGTACAGCAGCTAGAAGAGGCCTGGGCTTTGAGGGCCGGCGCGCGTGAGGCGCGGTTGCTTGCGGCCCCGCATGTGCCGGCAGCGCTGTCGCAGCTGGGGATTGTGCGTCCCGGTGACCGCCTAGTGGCCTTTGCGGATGACTTTGCCGATGCGTTTGCGCGCGGCTTTGATGGCTGCGACGTGGCTATGGTGGAGGAGTCGTCGGTTGCGGCGTTTGCTGCTGCGTCCGATGGCTTTGATGCTTCGTTTGATGCCGAGGGGCCGCACCTGTGGTGGTTCGTCAACTCCATTGGCGGGTTTGGACTGCGCGTGCCCGATCTTCGTGCGCTGGGTCGGGCGGCGCGTGAGGCCCATGCGCTGCTGGTTGTGGACAACACCGTGGCGTCAGCTTTTGGCTGCGATTCGCTGCGGCTGGGTTCTGCGCTGTCGCTCGAGGCGCTCGATCGCGTATGCGCCGGTGATGCTCCGCGCAAGTTGGTTGCCGTATCGGTCGCGCGCTCGCAGCTCAAGCGCCATCGTGTGGATGCCGCGGCCGAGTGCGCGCATACCCTGCTTGAGGGCTGTGGCTTGGCCAAGTTTGAATTGACTGCTGACGAGGCCGGTGTGCTGGAGCGGGGGCTGGACTCGCTCGACGTCCGTATGCAGGCGCATTTCGACCGCGCCCGTGCGCTGGCCGAGTATCTGGCCGCCAACGAGATGGTGTGCAACGTGCGCTATCCCGGACTGAGCTCGCATCCCGACCATGCGGTTGCGACAGGAATCCTCGAGCACGGCTTTGGCCCGGCAGTTGAATTTGACCTTATCGAATGCAGCGCGGGAGAGCTGTTCGATGCTTTGCCGGGGGAGTTCCGCACATCGCCCGCCGGCGGCGCAACAACGCGTCTTTCGGCTCCACGTGGCAAGCGGGGGAGCACCATCCGCCTCTTTGCCGGCACCGACGACCCTCTGGTCGTAGCGTCCACCCTAGACAACGCCCTTCGCAACTAGCTAAATCATCCTCAACTCCATAAGTTGCGGTGAAATATGGATTGATTTACGGCTTTAACCGCATAAACAGTCCCTATTTCACCGCAACTTATGAGAAGGGGTTGTGTGGCTATAAGGCCCCGTCCCAAATGGGCTACTCTTTGATGCTGGCGATGAGGGCGTTGGCTTTGGTGGCGATGACGTTGTTGATGTCGGCCTGCAGCTCCTCGTAGACCGCTATGGCTCGCTCGCCGGCGGGGGTGAGGGTGGATCCGCGGGCGCCGTCGCGCTCTATGAGCTTGCAGCCCAGCTGGCCTTCGGCTTCGTTCACAATGCGCCAAGCCTTGGAATACGCCATGCCCATGCTCTTGGCGGCGCGGTTGAGCGAGTGCTCGCGGGCTATGCCTTGCAGCAGCAAGACGCAGCCGTGACCAAACACGCCCGGCAGATCCTTGTCGCACGCTTGAATGACCAACTTTGCCGTCGTCTTGTACTCCATGTACTCCACGTCTCCCCGCTAAAGTATTTGCTGGGCAAACGCAAAGCCTGCGTCAAACCCTCGTGTGCTCTTCTTAAATCATGCATTGTAGCAGTCAAAGTGCGTTAAGATACTTCCCCAGTATTGGGCGCCCAAGGTTGGGCTGGGTCCTACGAGGCCTGCAGCCGACCGGTCGCATGGAAAAAGGAGAAACATGGCTACGTTCTTTCCCGGTGAGTCCCACACGTTTTCGGAGTATCTGCTGGTCCCTGGTTACTCGTCCTCGCAGTGCATCCCCAACAACGTCTCTCTTAAGACGCCGCTGACCCGCTTCAAGCGCGGTGAGAAGCCGGCAATCACCCTGAACATCCCCATGGTTTCCGCCATCATGCAGTCCGTCTCGGGCGTCGACATGGGTGTCGCGCTCGCTACCGAGGGTGGCCTGTCCTTCATTTACGGTTCCCAGAGCGCCGAGTCCGAGGCCGCTATGGTCAAGGCCGTCAAGGATCACAAGGCTGGCTTCGTTCAGTCCGATTCCACGCTGACCCCCGACATGACTATGGAGCAGGTCATCGAGCTCAAGGAGAAGACCGGTCACTCCACCATGCCGGTTACCGACGATGGCACTCCCAAGGGTAAGCTCCTGGGCATCGTCACCAGCCGTGACTATCGCCCCAGTCGCGATGACCACCAGACGAAGGTCTCTGAGTTCATGACCCCGCGTGAGCAGCTCATCGTGGGCGACAAGAACATTAGCCTCAAGGTTGCCAACGACGTCATCTGGGACAACAAGCTCAACGCCCTGCCCATCGTCGACGACAACGATCACCTGATGGGCATCGTCTTCCGTAAGGACTACGACAGCCACAAGACCAACCCCAACGAGCTGCTCGACGGCGACAAGCGCTACATGGTCGGCGCCGGCATTAACACCCGCGACTATGCCGAGCGCGTGCCGCTGCTCATCGAGGCCGGTGCCGATGTCCTGTGCATCGACTCTTCCGAGGGCTTCAGCGAGTGGCAGAAGCGAACCATCGAGTGGATTCGCGCCAACTACGGCGAGGACGTCAAGGTCGGTGCCGGTAACGTCGTCGATGCCGAGGGCTTCCGCTTCCTAGCCGACTGCGGTGCCGACTTCATCAAGGTCGGTATCGGCGGCGGTTCTATCTGCATTACCCGCGAGACCAAGGGCATCGGCCGCGGTCAGGCCACCGCGCTGATCGACGTCTGCCGCGCTCGCGACGAGTACTACGAGGAGACCGGCGTCTACGTGCCCGTGTGCTCCGACGGCGGCATCGTCTACGACTACC
>USHA01000101.1 GCA_900554325.1 uncultured Collinsella sp. | reverse complement strand
ACTCGAGCTGCATGAGCTCGTCCCAGGTGCCGCCGACGCCCATCAGGAACACGGCATCGTAGCCCTCGTCGGCGACCTTGTCGGCGAGCGCGGTCATCTTCTTGCCGGCCTCGTAGACGTTCTTGCCGTCCTCAACGTAGCCCTCCTGGCTAAAGTGCATGATCTCGATCTTCTCGGTTTCCTTCATGGCTTTTCCTTTCTGTCCTGCACGCGAATCTATACATCGCGTTTCTTTTCGATACCAATTATAGACATACACCCAACGTGTTTTTAGTAACACTTTCCAATCTGTTTCAATCCTCGGTGAACGGTCGAAATTCTCTGGTGAGTGGTATTAAATTAGAATTTGATGTATAGCTAACGCCCCCGGCGTCTCCCTTGTGTGACAAAGAACAGCGTTCCTACCAGCGCAATAATGGTCGATGCTCCAAACAGTACCGTCTGGACGCCCAAAGCCTCCGCCAAAAACGGAGCCGCCAGCAGCGGCACCACGCCGGCGCTCATCAGTCCAAAACGCACAAAGCCGGTAATGCGCCCCAGGTATTTGATGTCGGCACGCTCCTGAATCAAGATCATCTGCAGCGGCTCCAGGAACCCCCAGGCCAAACCGTTAATCGCCTGACCGATAATCGCGACCCCCAGCATATCGGTGCCCACGTACACCATGGACCCAATGCCCACGGCCATGAGCGCGCCGAGCAGCAATCGCAGGTTGACATGGCGAGCAGAAAGCTTGGTCAGGATGAACGCACCCACCGAGGAAGTGAGGCCCACGACCGAGGACAGCCAGCCCAACCAGACGATATCCACGTTGAGCACATCGCGGTAGAACAACGACTCCAGCGAATCGAACGCGCCGAACGCAAAGAAACCCAAAAAGCCCGATATAAAGATGAGGCGCAGGTCGTGGTCGCGAAACGTAAGTCGCGCACCCTCGGCCATGCCGCCCAAAATACCGCCCTTCGGCTTCTCCCCTTTTGCGGGAGCAACACACTCGTGACAGCCCAAGGAGAGCACGGCCGCCACACCCATCATGCCCGCCATGAGCAGATAGACCGATTGCGTGGCAAAACAGCTCACGATGGCACCGCCGAGCAGCGGGCCAGCGGTATAGGCGATATTGCTGTAGAACACCATGAGGCCGTTCACGCGGGTACGGCCCTCGGTGGTCGACTCCAGGTATCCCGGAAACGCATGCGTGCAGGTGTTGATAAAGCCGCCCGCAAGTCCCAAGACGCACGCGGCAAACACAAGCCCGGGGACAGACAACGGCGCCAACCCCACGCCAAGCGATAGCACTGCCGTAATCACGCACGTCACAAACGACGTCCGGCGCGGTCCAAAGCGATCGATGACCGAGCCCGACACCATATTGCCCACCGACGTCATAAGATTGCGCACGAGCGTAATGGCGGCAACCAAAAAGGCCGTGCCGGCCAAATCATACGTGGCCGCACCGATAAGCCCCAAAAAGTAGACCGCGTTGTTGGCGCACCACTGCAGGGACTCAATAAGAATCAGCCTGACCTCTGCCGGCGTCAGGCGCATTGCTTCGCGATCCTTCGCGAACATACGAACTCCTTCTATACAAAAAGGGGATGGAGGGCATAGGCCTGCTCCATCCCCTTTCCAGGTTGCAACGAAAATCTATGCAGCCGGGCCCTTACGCCAGCACGCCGAAGAACGCGCCGATGATGCCCACGACCATGGTGGCCACGATCAGCACCATGGGGTTGATCTTCTTGGACAGCAGCCAGTAGTACAGCCAGAAGGCGATCATGCCGAGCATGCCGGGCATGATGCCGTCCAGGATGTCCTGGAGGGTCTGGGCGTCGTCGCCCGAGCCGATGGCCACCGGGATGCTGGCCCAGAACATGTCCTTGCACATGGCGCCCACGACCATGACGCCCACGATGCCCACGCAGGTCATGATCTTCTGCATGAGGCCGGTCCTCTGGGCCTCGTCCAGGAAGCCCACGCCCAGCTCGTAGCCCTTGACGGCGCCCCAGACGCGCAGCGCGAAGCCGGGGACGTTGTAGATGAGCAGGAAGGCGATGGGGCCGAAGGGGTTGCCGGCCTGGCACAGGCTGATGCCCACCGCGGCGGCGACCACGCGCAGCGTCGACAGGAAGATGGAGTCGCCGATGCCGGACAGCGGGCCCATGAGGGCGGCCTTGACGTCGTTGACGCTCTCGGGCTCGATCTCGCCGCGGGCGACCTTCTCCTCCATGGCCATCGCGATGCCGCCGACGAACGGGGCGAACTGGACGGTGATGTTGAAGAACGCGCAGTGGCGGTGCAGGGCCTCGGCGTAGTCGTCGGGGCGGCCGGCGTAGATCTTCTTGAGCATGTTGGCGACCATCAGGCAGAAGGCGATGTTCATCTGCTTGTAGTAGGTCCAGGAGAACTCCATGCCCAGGGCGCCGACGTTGACGGCGCTCTTGACGAGGTCGGAGCGCGTGATCTTGTTCTCGGGACTAGAAGTCATCGTCCTCATCCCCTTCCGCGGAGAGCTGGGGCTGGGCTCCGCCCAGGCCGAGCAGGTCGAACTTGTCGATGCCGATGATGATGGCGATCAGGGCGACGCCCAGGACGGGCACGTTGGCGTAGGAGCACAGCAGGAAGCCCAGGAAGTAGAAGGGCACGAGCTGCTTGGTGAGCACCAGGCGGCCGAGCATGGCGAAGCCCATGGCCGGCAGGATGTTGGCGGCAACGCCAAAGCCAGCAAGAACAAAGTCGGGGATAAAGTCGAGCACGCCCTGGATAGCGTCAGCACCCAGATAGAACGACAGCGAGCACAGCAGGAACGCCATGATGATGCCGGTTAAACCGATCAGGAAGTGCATCGCATAGACACCCTTAAGGTTGCCCTGGCCGGAGAAGACATCAGCGCGGTCAACCAGGATCGGCAGGGCGGCGTTGAGGATGTTCTTGATGGCAAGGCACAGCGTGGCGATGGGCATGGCAAGCGCGATGGCTGCCTCGGTGCTCTGGCCCAGCTGGATAGCGAAGGCGCAGGCGAGCACGCCGCCGACGGTTTCGTTAGGCGGCACGTAGGCGCCGATGGAGATCGAGCCCATGAACAGCAGCTCAAGGCTTGCACCTACGGCAAGGCCAGTCTGCAGGTCCCCCAGCACCAGGCCCACGAGCGGGCACAGGACGATGGGGCGGAACGCGTAGAGGGTGCCGAGCTGGTAGTCGAGGCATCCAAACGCTCCGACTAAGCCGACGAGGATTGCTTGGACAAGCATAATTCCTCCCAATAAGGAATATCGAACCGTCGTCACACCCGTCGCGCGCGTTGTTGATATCAATTCCGGGAGTTCGATCACACGGTTCGAAGCGTACCTGGTGTGCTGCGAACACCCATGCCAGGTACAAATGATTTGATACCAATTATAGATATGCAGGTTCTTACTATTTAATACCACTCGCTCAGCGGGGTGTTTTTTACCGTAAACGGCAGACGTATCCCATCAGGCGCGCTCTTTGTTTCGATGGCGGACAAGCGCCACCAGAAAGCCATCGCCAAAGGCATCGTATGCCAAGTTGCCTACAATCACCAAAACGATTATCGCCGCGCCCAAAAACTCGTTCCAGCGAAAGACCTCGCCAAAGAGGAGCGCCGACCAGCAGGGAGCGAGCACGACCTCGCTCATGCAGACCAAGTTGGCCGCAAACGCGTTAGTGCGCGCAATCCCCTTGGCATACAGCACGCTCGCAAGGCCACTGCAAAAAAGGCCGTGCACCAGCATAAGCCCCCACTCAAACGGTCTCACGGAGTCTAGGGCACCGGCAAAATAGACGATCGGCAACATCGAGATACCGCAGGAGATGAGCGAGGACACCATGGGCGACGCATCGGGGCGAGAGTTCAAAAAGAAACACAGCCCAAAGGTGGCGCCCGAAATGACGGCAAGCAGGTTGCCGAGCATGCCCTCGGCACTTAAATCGCCTAAAAAGAAAAGTCCCATACCCGTAAAAGCAACCACCACGGAGGCAATCTTCGCAGGCGAGGGCAACGTGCGAGTTGCGAGCGATTGATACACGATAACGAAAATCATCGAGGTGTACTGCAGGACGATCGCGTTGCCGACCGTCGTGAGCTGGTTGGCAAAGTTAAACGTGGTGCCCGTCACGAAGTTGCAGACGGCCACAAGGACAATAAGACGGCTGACGCGGAGGATGGGCCTGCCGACGAGCAGGATAAAGAGCGCCATAAATATTGCCGTAACGGCACCGATCAAAAGAGCTGACTGCGAATTGGCGCGAACGAGGATGCCGATAAAACTCCACAAGAGCGCCGTGCCAAATAGATACATCGCCCCGCTCACGCCATTATCGGGCGGATTGTCAGATCGAATCACGAAGCACCTCCAGCTAGCTTTCGGTAATAAAAAACGGCGACCGCAGCGGGTCGCCGTTTCCCTTGGGGGCAGAATAAAACGCAGGAACCTACGCCAGCACGCCGAAGAACGCGCCGATGATGCCCACGACCATGGTGGCCACGA
>USHA01000100.1 GCA_900554325.1 uncultured Collinsella sp. | reverse complement strand
AGCGACATGGGCGGTGCCCTCCGAGTCCTTGCAGGGGGTTAGGAGGGTTCCCATGGCGAAAATCACCATGCTGCTTATTGCGGCATCAGTGCTCGTTCTATCGATCGTGCTGCTCTTCCTTATCGCTCGCTAGCGATATAGGGGTGAAACTCGCCATATAAGGGAACAGCCGCCCTGTGCCGGAGCGGCTGTTCGTGCGGGTTTCACCCCACTGCTTCTACTCCAGGAGGGCGTACGCCTCCCAAGTCGCTACTAGTATACCCGCTTTTTCGGCGCCCCTGCACGCCTCTCGCGGGTTTCTAGGCGGCACTGGGCCTCGCGAGCCTGGTGCCGTTTTTCAGCGATACCGTCAAGGCGGGTCAATCAATTTAGATAACGAAGAACCTAGCCCTGGTTTCGAGAACTGAGCACAAGGGCAATCGACCATCTTCATATCGGGTTTCAGCAGCTTGTATCCCATGTGAACTCAAACAGTCCTCACCAACGTTACAACCCGTTGCTTGCGGCAACGAGCCATCTGCGTGCAGCATTGCGGTAACGTAGGAGCCAGGCGAGAGAAAGGATCCGCCATGCTGAACGAGAACATCCAGGCCCTCAGGAAATCGAAGGGCCTCTCGCAAGAGGAGCTCGCTCTTAAACTGAACGTGGTGAGGCAGACGGTTTCCAAATGGGAGCGCGGACTCTCGGTGCCCGATGCTGAGATGCTCGTCGCCATCGGAGAGGTGCTCGACACCCCGGTGAGCACGCTACTGGGCGAGACCGTACCCGCATCCGAGCCCGAGGGCCTGCAAGCGCTCTCCGAAAAGCTCGAATGGCACCAATCATACTGGCTGGCTCGATCGCGGGTGCATTTGCGTCCCGTAAATAAGGTCTCTCATCGCTTTCGCGATCGATTTACCGTGGGCACCGTCCCGCAATGGGCCGCACATTGAACAATGACCACACGAAAAAGAGGTTTTTCGTATTGATTTTCCGTTCCGCAAAGTAGAGGAGGGTAATGCGGCGAAAAAGGTGCTGGATTGAACAGGCAATTACGACCTTATACTTCACGGTTTCCAAAATTAGTACGAAAAAGCTAAAGATCATGAATCCGATTAATGAAATCACGCATTTAAAGAGCTTTAAGGTGGGCTTCGACATGGAAAACCGGATGCGATGCGAATCAGCGTAGAACCGACCACGCCCGCAACAAAGCGTTGCTCGACCATCAAGGTGCATCGCGGGATAATCGCAGGCAAGCGGCGGGATCAAATCCCGCCGCCCACACCCCGATCAAAGGAGACCCGCCATGATCCTGCTTAAAGACGCCCTGGCCCAAGCCCGACGCGAACGCGGCCTCACCCAAGAAGAACTTGCCGCGCGCCTCTACATCACGCGCCAGGCGGTCAGCCGTTGGGAGACCGGAGCGACCGAGCCCGGCATCGACATGATCAAGCTCATCGCTCGCGAGCTCGAGGTGCCCGTGATGCGACTGCTCGACATGCCGGAGCACTACTGCCAAAGCTGCGGCATGATGTTCACCGGGCCCGACCAACATGGGCGCGAAGCAGACAGCACCGAGGTCGAAGACTTCTGCCGTTGGTGCTACGACCAGGGCGCGTATACCTACGAGACCACCATGGAAGAGATGATCGAGGACTGCGCGCCACGCATGGCCCAGAACATGGACTGGTCAGTGGACGAATGTGCGTCGCTTTTAGGGGCGATCTTGCCCAATCTGCGCAGGTGGAATGCAACGGTTAAGTAAGGCAAGTGCTAACGCAAGCATCACCCTGAAATCTTTTAGGACGAGATTCTCCTTGCAATAGGAATCGACACCGCAAGGCCCACCGCTGCAGACGCAAGCACGGAGCAAAACACCCAAGTGGTGCCGGCAGGGGATGCAGCGGGGGCAAGCATTCCGCATACAGCAGTGGATACGGTTCCGCCAAATCCCCTAAAGAACATCGCCGTGGATGTTGCCTTGCCAGCGTCGCGGGCATCTGCCCCCGTCTGCGCCGATAGATTGGAAACCGGCATTCCCACGCCGACGCCCAATCCAAGCGCCGCCGCGAGCAATGTAACCAGAGGTGCGGTCAGGCTTTGCGCCCTAACAATGAACGCTGCAGCCGCAGTTAAGATCACGAACGAAAATGTCACCGCAAGCGCACGAAGCCTGCCATTCTTCCTGAACAGGGCACCCGACACATTACTTCCGAGCATGAGGGCGAGCGTCATGGGAATGAGCGCCGCACCCGATGAAGCGGCGGCGATACCCATCGATTCTTGCAAAAGCCTCGGCAGATACGTCACGCCCGCCATGAGCGCAAACTGCACGCAGAAGCCCGAGATGAATCCTGCAACAACCCTAGGGCGGCCGAACAGTCCCATGGGAATCACGGGGGCACTCGCAGCAGCCTCAATCCTGTACAGGACAAACGTGAGGATAACAAATACCACTATAAGAGCGGCTGCCTGGGGCGATGCCAAGGGGAACGCGTCACCCGCCAAACTGAACACGGCAACAAGACTCAATACGCTCAACGATGCTAGTACGCTTCCCGCCGCATCGAATTGCGCCGAGCGGCGCCCATCGCCCCTACCTGGCAGACTCCTTGACGATAGCGCAAACGCAACAATCGTGATCGGAACGTTCACAACGAATATGACATGCCAGGACAGCCCTTGGGCAACGGCCCCTCCAATCACGGGTCCTATTACGCTCGCAACACCGTACATGGCGGACGCCACCCCAAGATAGGGACCCCTATCGCGCGGTGGCAGCATCACGGCGGCGGCTATAAAGACGCCAGCTTCTAGCAAGCCGCCGCCGATTCCCTGAAGCAAGCGCAGCGCAGCTAGCACCTCGATGGTAGGCGCCGCAGCACACAGCGCAGACGCCGTAGCAAAGAGAGTCAGGCCAAATGCATACGTTCGCTTCAAACCAAAATGAAACGCAAGGCCACCGCAGAGGAGCGTTGACACTGTACTTGAAGCAAGATATGCAGTCATAGGCCAGGCATAATGCACCGCCCCACCCAAGGCGGCTGAAATCGTTGGCAGTGCCGTTGCCACCACGGTGGAATCAAGCGCAGCGACAAACAACGCAAGCATGAGACCGGTCGTCATCAACCCGCTAACAGGTTGACGAGCTCCACTGGTGCAGGATTCTTTCATGTTGTATTCCTCCTTCTCCTCGTCCTCATGGACGAACCATGCGGTCAACCCGCAACGAACAGAAGGAAGGATGGCTATGCACTGAACCGCTTCGAGATGGGCATCCATATCTCGCTACGATATGACGTGGACGAGAAATCGCCTTGCGGATACACCTCGATGCTCACGTCTCCCGATAGCTTGTATCCTGACGAGGGCAACCACTCGGAGTAGATCCTGCGATAGCACTCCGCCGTCGCCGTGTCGCAGGGGCCCGTACAATCGAACACGGCCCAAAGACCGGATGGGACATGCATCTCATCCGCCCATACCGGCGCCTCACGTGACGACGCGACGGCTATCTGGTAGCTTTGGCCATCGTCCTTTGATACGTTGACCCCGAGGATTCCTTGAGGGCCCGACCCATCCGCCAGCGCGACAAGCCGCTCGATAACCCCATCTTGCGAAGCTCTCTCCCAAAGATTGCTTAAGCTCTCTCTGCCCGAAGAGGACATTTGAACCAGCGGGTTACCTTGAGCAGCTCCACAGGATGCGGATATTCCCACAAGGCGCATCCCCTGCTGGGGCACAACCCTCCACGGCAAGGGCTCCGCACCCGTAACGGTAAGGGCGAACGTGCACCGCGGGAAGACGAGAAGAGGGGCGCCGGGGCACCTCGCCTCACTGGGAGACATGCCTAAGACCTCTTGAAATGCTCGATTGAACGCCGTTGGCGAAGAGTAGCCATACCGCACTGCCACATCGAGCACACGCTCGCCCCTAGATAGATCGAGCGCAGCGCACGACAAACGACGTTTGCGTACGTACTCCGCCAGCCCCATCCCCGCAAGATAGGAAAAGATCCTCCGGAACTGTCCTTCGGTGCAAGACGCAAAAGACGCCGCACGCGCGATATCGACATCGCCGTCAAGATGTTCCTCTATGTAGTCCACAGAGGCATTCAACCCTTCTATCCAGCCCATAGGGTCACCATCCTTCCGAAAACAAGCATGGGGCAATGTGATTTTTCAATCCTCGCATTAATAGAGCAGATTATGCGAGCTCACTCGAGAGTCCGACTGGCTGCCCCGTCTTCCGCTCATCCAGGCAGGCCCAGCCACGTTCCGCGGACAGAGGCAGGAACTGCTTACTTGCCACGATGCTTGCGGCGCTTCCTTTCACGTCGGTCTTCCCAGCGCGAGTGCGCTTCATCCTGACGCCGCACCGCTCGTTCGCTTCGCAATTCATCCTTCGCGCGCTCCCGCTCGCGAGCGAGCGCAAGTTGCGAAGCTGTCGATGACCCATGCCGGCGCATCGCCTTGGCCACCTCGCGCGCACGACGCTTGGGGTTACCAGGGATCCGCCCGGCACGTGGCCCAACAGGCTCCGTCTCCGCACTCAGGCGCAGGCTCGACCAACGCTCAAGCACCCACGTATAGACCTCTTCATTCGAAGGCTCGGCGCCAAACACCACGCGCGCAACGCTCAGCATGCCGTCTTCGATATGCTCGACCACGCCCACCCAAAACTGACCGTCATGGTAGACCGTCAGGGTCGATGAGACTTCCCTCTTCCGCATAGCCGCGACCTCCTTCTATGTAGGGCTACGCGAAGAAGGGACAACCAAGGAGGCAGGTTACTGGCAGGCGAGCGCCCGCGGCCCGACTACCCGACGGGCACTGTGTTTTTATCTTCGATGGGTATCAGTATAGCGCCACGAGACTCGCCATTTAAGGGAACAGCCGCCCTGGCAGGAGCGGCTGTTCGTGCGGGTTTTACCCCACTAGGTCAATCCAGGAGGGCGTACGCCTCCCTAGTCGCTACCAGTATACCCGCTTTTCCGGCGCCCCTGC
>USHA01000099.1 GCA_900554325.1 uncultured Collinsella sp. | reverse complement strand
CGCCTCAAGCAGATTACTCGATGAGCATCGCATCGCCGAAGCTGAAGAAGCGGTAGCGCTCCTCGATGGCAGCGGCGTAGGCATCCATGATCTGGTCGCGGGTGGCAAGCGCGCTCACGAGCATCATGAGCGTGGAGCGCGGCACGTGGAAGTTCGTGATCAGCGCGTCGACCACGTGATAGGTCGAGCCGGGCATGAGGTAAAGCTGCGTCGTGGCGTTCTCGCGCACCACGATGTCACCGCGGCCAAGCGTATCGGCCCCGTCCTCGCGGCCTTCAAAATAGCGCGCCGTCACGGCCGGATCGGACACCGGCGCGTCCGCGTCAAACGCGCTCTCGAGCGAACGCACTGCGGTGGTGCCGACGGCGATCACGCGATGCCCCTCGGCCTTAGCCTTGTGCACGGCGTCGACAACCTCCTGCGACACATGGTAGCGCTCGGTGTGCATGACGTGCTGCGTAGGGTCGTCCTCCTCCACCAAGCGGAAGGTATCGATGCCCACCTCGAGCTCGACGGCGGCAAACTTGGCACCCTTGGCCTCGATAGCGGCCATGAGCTCAGGAGTAAAATGCAGACCCGCCGTAGGAGCGGCAGCCGAGTGCTCCTCCTTCATGGCGTAGACGGTCTGGTACTTCTCGGGGTCGCCCTCGTAATCGGTAATGTAGGGCGGCAGCGGCACGTGGCCGGCAGCATGGATGGCATCGTCGAGCGTGCGCGGGTCGCCGGCGGCATTGCAACCGGCCGGCTCAAAACGCACCAAGCGGCCGCCGCGGCTATCGGTGACAAAGTCGACAACCTCGGCCGTCAGCACCACGGGAGCCCCCTCGGGTGCATGGGCGCCGCCGGCGCGATACTCAATCTGAGCGCCGGGCTTCAGACGCTTGCCCGGCTTGACCAGGCACTCCCACACATGGCCGAGCGGATCCACGTCCTCGCGGCGCTTGAGCAGCAGCGTCTCGACCACACCGCCCGAGCCGGCCTTGCGGCCGATCAGGCGGGCCGGCATCACGCGCGTCTGGTTGATGACGAGCACGTCGCCCGGCTCGATATAGTCGATGATGTCACGGAAGATGCGGTGCTCGACGGTACCGCCATGCTCTAGCGGCGTTCCTGTCTCGGAGCCTTTGCGATCAACCACCAGCAGGCGGCAGGAGTCGCGCGGCTCGGCAGGCGCCTGGGCAACCAGTTCCTCAGGAAGGTTGTAGTCAAAATCATCGGTACGCATAGACACGTCGGATACTCCTTATATAGCTAAAGTCCGCTCTACATCCTAGCAGGCTGACATCCCAAGTGAACTACTTTTTGGCGGCTTTGCGCTCGTCGCGGATGCGGGCGCGGTCCATGGCCGCCTCGACGGCCGAGAATCGGCAGCCGCAGTAATTCTGCCGGTACATGCCCTGCTCGCGCGAACGACGCGTGGCCTCGGGGTAATACGGACGAAAATCGCGAATCACCGGGGTGAGCCCATGTGCCGCCGCCAAGCGCTCAAGCACGTCATTGCAGGTATCGAACAGCTGGTACGGCGAGACGGCGAGCGTCGTACCCACAAACTCAAACCCACGCTCCTGGGCCACACGGCATGCCTCGGCCAGACGCAGGGCATAGCACGCGCGACAGCGACGGGGCCGATCGGCGCCCAGTGGGGCCACGCCGGCCTCCCAGCGCTCGCGGTCCTCCCCCGCCTCGATGAGCTCGATGTCGCCATCGGCACACCACCGGCGCAGCTCGTCCAAGCGGCGCTGCCATTCATCGCGCGGTTGAATATTGGGGTTGGTCCAGCAAATCGTGGGCTCAAACCCCTCCTCGCGCAGCAGGCGAACCGGCTCAAGCGAGCATGGTGCACAGCACGCATGCAGCAACAACGACTTCATCGACATCTCCTCACCCAAAAAAGCGCACGCCAAAGGACGTATCCTCGCAGGCGACAATGCGGCGGTCGCGCAAAATGGTCCGCACGTAATACCAGTCGCCTACACAGCCCGACAAATGCAAGCCGGCAGCCAGATAGCACAGCAGCGGATAACCCGAAAACGCAAACCCCAGGGCAAGCGTTGTCGTCACAACAACCGTCGGCGCCAGGCAAACCGCCATGTACCGCCGGCGCGAATACACAACGCCTTCGGCGCAGGCATAGATCATCGCCGTCTCGCGATTCGCCCCAAAGGTCACCTTCGCGCCCGCAGGCGCCAGCAGCTTAAAAAACACACCGTGCACCAGCTCGTGCACGGCGAACGACGCCATTGAGATCGCAGCCAAGCCGACTATCCAGCCCACGATAGCCATCCAGCCGCCCGCGTCAGCCGCATCCAAGTCTGCAGGCCCGCCCAACAGCATAAACACCGGCACCAGGCACACGGCAAACACGCCGACGACGGCCATCCCCCACACAAAGCAGGCGTGCAGAAAATCCTCGTCCTCAAACGCATGTATGTTGGAAATCTCATTCATGGCATCTTAGGATAGCGCCCCTGCCACGTACCCGTCCGCATGTGCGATAATGTCGAACGATATGCACGAATTGACCACCGCGCCGCCGAGCCCCGCACCCGGCCGCGCTCCCACCATATGCGAAGGAGTCCCATGGCATCCAAATACTCCATGAACGACCGTCCCAGCTGGCCTCGCCGCGCCATCGTTACCGCCGGCGAGCCCTATGGCAACAAGGGCCTTCACTTTGGCCACGTCGGCGGCGTCTTTGTCCCGGCCGACTTCTTCGCCCGCTTCCTGCGCGACCGTCTGGGCCGCGAGAACGTCATCTTCACCTCGGGCACCGACTGCTATGGCTCGCCCATCATGGAGAGCTACCGCAAGCTCAAGGAAAACGAAGGCTACGACAAGTCCATCGGCGAGTATGTCGAGTCCAATCACTCCCGCCAGGCCGCGACCCTCAACAACTACAACATCAGCTGCGACATCTACGGCGGCTCGGGCCTTGAGCCGGCGGCCCAGATCCACAACGAGGTGACCGCCGAGATTATCGAGCGCCTGCACGAGCAGGGCACCATCTCCAAGCGCTCCACGCTGCAGTTCTACGACGCCAAGGCCGGCACGTTCCTCAACGGCCGTCAGGTGATCGGCCGCTGCCCCATCCAGGGCTGCAAGTCCGAGAAGGCTTATGCCGACGAGTGCGATCTGGGCCACCAGTTTGAGCCCGAGGAGCTCATCGCGCCCAAGAGCCAGCTCACCGGCGAGGTGCCCGAGCTGCGCCCGGTCGACAACCTCTACTTCGACCTGCCGGCCTACCTCGACTTTATGAAGACCTACACCGCCAAGCTCGCCCAGAACCCGCAGGTTCGTTCCGTGGTCTCCAAGACCATGGAGGAGTGGCTGCTGCCGGCACAGCTCTATATTCAGAACAAGTTCCGCGAGGCCTTCGACGCCGTCGAGGACCAGCTGCCCGAGCACACCGTGCTGGAGCCCGAGGGAAACAAGAGCAGCTTTACCGTCACCTTCCCCAGCTGGAAGGAGCGCGACGACGCCCATGCGGTGCTCGCCAACGGCGGCGTGCGCTTCCGCAGCGGCAAGGCGCTCGTGCCTTTCCGCATCACCGGCAACATCGACTGGGGCGTTCCGGTGCCCCAGGTCGACGGCGTTTCCGACGTCACCTGCTGGTGCTGGCCCGAGAGCCTGTGGGCGCCCATCAGCTATACGCGTACCGTGCTCGCGCGCGATGCCAAGGCCGCCGGCGTGACCGAGGGCGTCGCCGCCCAGGATGCCGCCCTCATGGGCGAGCCCGCTGCCGACTCCACACAGGTGCCCGCGCCCACCTACCAGCACAGCTCGCTCGACTGGCGCGACTGGTGGTGCTCGGACGACGCACAGATCTACCAGTTTATCGGTCAGGACAACATCTACTTCTACTGCATCGCGCAGACCGCCATGTGGGAGGCCCTGGGCTGGGACCTCACGCAGAGCACCGTCAGCGCCTGCTACCACCTGCTCTACATGGGCAAAAAGGCCAGCTCGTCCTCGCAGACGCCTCCCCCGCCGGCAGACGACCTGCTCAACCACTACACCTGCGAGCAGATGCGCGCGCACTGGCTGTCGCTCGGCCTGTCCGAGAAGCCGGTAAGCTTTAGCCCCAAGGCATATGACACGCGCGTGACCGGCAAGGACAAGGACGGCAACGAGGTGCGCGCCTGCGACGACAAGCGCGTTATCGACCCGGCCCTTAAGGAGAGCGCCCTTTTGACCGGCGTGTTCAACCGTCTGGCACGCAGCTGCTTCTACGGCGTCGCCGTCAAGGAGGGCGACGAGAGCCCCTACCGCAACGGCTGCATCCCCGCTGGTGCCGCTTCTGACACCGTGGTCGAAGCCGCCCAGCAGGCAACCCTTGCCTTTGAGCAGGCCATGTACAAGTTCGAGACGCACCGCGCGCTTGCCGTGTGTGACGACTACCTGCGCGCCGCCAACAAGCGCTGGAGCGACGCCTCCAAGGCCGCCAACAAGCTCGAGGGCGAGCCAGCAAACGCCGCCATGACGCAGGCCCTCGTCGACGCCTTTACCGAGCTGCGCGTGGCCACCGTCCTGATGCACGGCATCGTTCCGGCCGGCTGCGAGCTCATCTGCGAGTACTTCAACGTTGACCCGGTCGCCTTCTTTAGCTGGGATAACATCTTTGCCTCCACGGACGAGTTCGTGGAGAGCCTGGGCGAGAAGCCCGGTGAGCACCGCGTGAAGCCGCTGCCCCCGCGCTTCGACTTCTTCAGCAAGCACGAGAGCCAGTACTAAAGCACGCCTGCAGCAACGCGCCCGGGAATGATTATTCTGGGACGGGGATTAAAAAATCATTCCCGGGCGCCACAGTACAGTCTTTTTGTGACGGGAGTCATGGAATGATTATTTAATCCCCGTCCCAGAATAATCATTTAGGTGGAAGGAAAGACGGATGTCCAAGCCGCGTCGTCGTAAGCAGAAAAAGCAGGTCAAGCCCGAGCTCAAGCTCAGGCAATTTGCCGCCACCGAGCTTTCCGACCAGCTTGCCGCCCTTCCCTGCGCCGCCGACCTGCCGCGCTTTATGGT
>USHA01000098.1 GCA_900554325.1 uncultured Collinsella sp. | reverse complement strand
TTACCGAGTCAAAATCAGTAGCTTCGAAATCTGCCACAGTCAACTACTCCTTATCAGTGGTCGTGGCGGCGACAGCCTCGGGTGCCTCGGCGGTCTCGGCATCCTGGGCCTCGACGTCGGCGTCAACGCCGGCGAGCGCAGCCAGGTCGTCGAGAGCAGAGGTCTCCTCGGCGGTCACAGGGGCGGAGGCGTCCTCGTCGGCATCGTGCATGGGCTCGATGTCCAGCGCGAGGGAACGGATCTCCTTGACGAGAACCTTGAAGGACTCGGGGATACCCGGGACAGGAACGTTCTCGCCCTTGACGATGGACTCGTAGGTCTTGACGCGGCCCACGGTATCGTCGGACTTGACGGTCAGGATCTCCTGCAGGACGTTGGAAGCACCGTATGCGTACAGTGCCCAAACTTCCATCTCGCCGAAGCGCTGGCCGCCGAACTGAGCCTTGCCGCCCAGCGGCTGCTGGGTAACCAGGCTGTAAGGGCCGGTCGAACGGGCGTGGATCTTGTCGTCGACCATGTGGCCGAGCTTGAGGATGTAAGACGTACCCACGGTAATGGGCTCGCGGAACTCCTCGCCGGTGCGGCCGTCGAACAGACGGGTCTTGCCGCGCTCGTCAAGCTGGGTGACAAACTCGGGGCGCATGTGATCGCCAAAGGCAGCGGTGGCCTTGTTGAGCATGTTCTTGTTGGCGCGACGGATGACCTCGGCGATCTCGTCCTCCTTGGCGCCGTCGAAGACGGGCGTAGCGGTGAAGAACGGACCGGGGACATACTTGTCGGAGTCGGCATTCTCGGTATCCCAACCGCAGGCAGCAGCCCAGCCAAGGTGGCACTCGAGCAGCTGGCCGACGTTCATACGCGAAGGAACGCCCAGCGGGTTGAGGATAACGTCGATCGGGGTACCGTCAGCCATGTAGGGCATGTCCTCGACCGGCAGAACGTTACAGATAACGCCCTTGTTGCCGTGGCGACCGGCGATCTTATCGCCCTGCTGGATCTTACGACGCTGGGCGACGTAGACGCGCACCTGCTCGTTGACACCGGGGGCCAGGTCGTCGCCGTTCTCGCGGCTAAAGCGGACGACGTCGATGACGCGGCCGTAAGCGCCGTGAGGCATCTTAAGGGAAGTGTCGCGAACGTCGTGAGCCTTGGCACCGAAGATGGCGCGCAGCAGGCGCTCCTCGGCGGTCAGAGCGCTCTCGCCCTTGGGGGTAACCTTGCCGACCAGGATGTCGCCAGGGCCGACCTCGGCGCCGATGCGGATGATGCCGTCCTCGTCGAGGTTGGCAAGCATGTCCTCGGAGAGGTTCGGGATCTCGCGGGTGATCTCCTCGGGGCCAAGCTTGGTGTCGCGGGCGTCGATCTCGTGACGGGTGATATTGATGGTCGTCAGCAGGTCCTCGGCCACCAGGCGCTCGGACACGACGATACCGTCCTCGTAGTTGAAGCCTTCCCACGGCATGTATGCCACGGTGAGGTTCTGGCCCAGTGCGAGCTCGCCATGATCGGTCGAAGGACCGTCGGCCAGAGGCTCGCCCTGCTCAACGGTGTCACCGACGCGCACGAGCGGACGGTGGTTGATGCAGGTGGACTGGTTGGAGCGCTGGTACTTGGCCAGGTGATACTCGTCCATGCCGCCAGCATGCTTGACGATAATCTTGGCGGCGTCGGCAAAGATGACCTCGCCGGCGTTCTTGGCCAGGGTGACCTCACCAGAGTCCAGGGCGGCGCGACGCTCCATGCCGGTACCGACATAGGGAGCGGCGGGGTGAACCAGCGGCACGGCCTGACGCTGCATGTTGGCGCCCATGAGCGTACGCTTGGCGTCGTCGTGCTCGAGGAACGGAATCAGCGTGGCTGCGACGGAGAGCATCTGACGCGGCGAGACGTCCATGTAGTCGACGTCCTCGACGGGCACGTCGGCGGGAGCGCCGAAGGAGCCGTCGAAGTCGCGGGTACGGGCAATCACGGTGTGCGGGCGGACAAGCTTGCCCTCGGCATCGGTCGTGATGAACTCGTTGGTCTTGGGATCGAGCGGCGTGTTGGCCGGCGCGATGACGTGCTTCTCTTCCTCGTCAGCGGTCATCCAGTCGATCTGGTCGGTGGCAACGCCATTCTCGACGCGACGGAACGGAGCCTCGATGAAGCCGTACTCGTTGACGCGAGCGTAGAGGGCGAGCGAGCCGATCAGGCCGATGTTGGGGCCTTCGGGGGTCTCAATCGGGCACATGCGGCTGTAGTGCGAGTTGTGAACGTCGCGGACGGCCGTAGGCACGTTGGTGCGGCGGCTGGAGCCGGACTTGTGGCCGGCAAGACCGCCAGGGCCGAGTGCGGACAGACGGCGCTTGTGGGTCAGACCGGTCAGGGGGTTCGCCTGGTCCATGAACTGCGAGAGCTGCGAGGAACCGAAGAACTCCTTGATGGAGGCCACGATCGGGCGGATGTTGATGAGCGACTGCGGGGTGATCTCGTCGATGTCCTGGGAGCTCATGCGCTCACGGACGACGCGCTCCATACGGCTCATGCCGATACGGAACTGGTTGGCGACGAGCTCGCCGACGGTGCGGATGCGGCGGTTGCCAAAGTGGTCGATGTCGTCGACCTTGAAGCCCTGCTCGCCGGCAGCGAGGGACAGCAGGTAGCGCAGCGTCGCGACGATGTCCTCGTCGGTGAGCACCGTGACCTCTTCCTCGGTGGTGAGGTTGAGCTTCTTGTTGACCTTGTAACGACCGACGCGGGCCAGATCGTAGCGCTGCGGGTTGAAGAGCAGGCCCTCGAGCAGGCTGCGGGAAGCGTCCACGGTGGGAGGCTCGCCCGGGCGCAGGCGACGGTAGATCTCGATAAGGGCATCCTCGCGGGTGAGGGCGGTATCGCGCTCCAGGGTGCGCTTGATCACATCGGAGTTGCCGAGCAGCTCGATGATGTCGTCGTTGGTGACGGCAATGCCAAGGGCGCGCAGGAACATCGTGGCGCTCTGTTTGCGCTTGCGGTCGATGGAGACCATGAGCTGGTCGCGCTTGTCGACCTCAAACTCAAGCCATGCACCGCGGGACGGGATGATCTGGGCCTTGTAGATCTGCTTGCCCGAATCCATCTCGGAACTGTAGTACACGCCCGGGGAGCGGACGAGCTGCGAGACGACGATACGCTCGGTACCGTTGATGATGAAGGTGCCCTGATCGGTCATCATGGGGAAGTCGCCCATAAAGACGAGCTGCTCCTTGATCTCGCCGGTCTCCTTGTTGGTGAGACGGACGTCGGTCAGAAGCGGGGCCTGATAGGTCATGTCCTTCTCGCGGCACTCCTCGACGGTGTGCGCGGGGTCGCCGAACTGATGCTCGCCGAAGGTAACCTCGAGAACATGGTTCTGGCTCTGGATGGGGCTGGATTCCTTGAACGCCTCACGAAGGCCCTCGTCCTTAAAACGCTCAAAGGATTCCCTTTGAACAGAGATAAGGTTGGGGAGCTCCATGGCCTCCGGGATTTTCCCGAAGCTGACGCGCTTGCGCTCAGTGGCAGTGTATGCGTAGGTCACCAGGTTTTTCCTCCTTCACGGAAATGCTCGGTGGGTTGGCGAGGCATAGCTTCGCCAGTTATCGCAACCTAATAGTTTATCAGGTACCGACCGTTGGGCAAGAAAAGCCTTGACGCGATTGAGTTTTTGGAGTAGCAAAGTTTTTCGACAGAAAATGCGCAGGTAGATACATGTATATCGAACACCTGTTCATATATTTTCTGTGAACAGAGAGCCGGCAATCGCAGCTCTTATAAAAACGGGCGCGAACCGAAGTCCGCGCCCGTAAATGTCGATGCCCGAAGGCTTACTTGCGCATCAATCCGCCGCGCTCGTCGATGGCGTCCCAGAAGGCGCTGGCAAAGCGGGGGTCGCTTGCAGCCATGAGGGCGTTGGTGGCCATCCAGCCAGAGGGAGTACCGGTGTCGTAGCCCGACAGCGGGTCGATGACGACAGCATACATGGCCTCGCGGTCGAGCGAACGGGCCATGGCGTCGGTGAGCTGGATCTCGCCGCCCTTGCCGGCCTGCTGATCTGCCAGCAGGTCCATGACCAGCGGGCTCAGCAGGTAGCGACCGACGATGTACAGGTTGGACGGAGCTGCCTCGGGAGCGGGCTTCTCGACCAGACCGCCGATACGCCAGACAGCGCCCGGCTCTGCATCGGCAACGTCCTCGGCACCCTCGAGCGAACCGACGCGCTCACCGGCGATAACGCCGTAGCGGCTGACTTCCTCGGGCGAGCAAGCAGCGACGGCGATAACCGAAGCGCCACCGTGCTCCTTGGAAACGGCGAGCATCTTGTCGCAGATGTCGCGGTTAGGCACAACGTAGTCGCCCAGAAGAACTAGGAAGTTCTCCCCTGCCACGGCGTCGGCAGCAGAGCGAATAGCATGGCCGAGGCCCTTGGGCTCGTACTGATAACGGAAGTCGACCGGCATACCGCCAGCGTGGGCGACGGCGTCGGCATAGGCGTTCTTGCCGCGCTCGCGCAGCAGGTTCTCGAGCGAGCGATCGGGCTGGAAGTAGTTCAGTAGCTCGGGCTTACCGGGAGAAGTAACGATGATGGCATCGTCGACCTCCTCGGGATCGAGCGCTTCCTCGACGACGTACTGAATGACGGGCTTGTCGAGCACCGGCAGCATCTCTTTGGGCGTGCACTTAGTGCCAGGCAGAAAACGCGTGCCAAGACCGGCGGCGGGGATGATTGCCTTCATGTTATTCAAAGATCCTTTCGCAGGCGCAGAATGCGCCCTGTGCGTGCGGCACAGCGGCCGCAGACCAAATTGCGATACCGAAGTATCTTACCGCCGGAGGCATACGTCGCCGTAAGGCAAACGCAATTCTTCAGCAGGTCAACGCAAATTATTGCCCGAATGGCGCAATTTTACGCCCCAGCGGTAATGGGATTGGCACGGCGAAGACAACGGTGTTCCGCGTGCCGAGCAATGGGAATGAGGGGCCAAAACAAAAAAAGACGGGGCTCGCAATGCGAACCCCGTCTGCAAAGAAATCTGGCGAGAGAGCCTGATTACTTGAGGGTGACAGCAGCGCCAGCAGCCTCGAGCTTCTCCTTGGCAGCCTCGGCGTCCTCCTTCTTGGCACCCTCGA
>USHA01000097.1 GCA_900554325.1 uncultured Collinsella sp. | reverse complement strand
GGGCGCTCCGGGGACTACGTTGACGCTGCTTGTCTCGCCCGGGTGCCGTCGGGCCAGGGAAGGGCGTCTTCGCTGATAGGTGCTTTGTTGGGAGGGCTGCTTTTATGCGGCTCTTTCTTTGTTTTTGGGTATATTTGTCTTTGTTGAACTGTTTTTGCGGCTGGGTGCGCTTGCGACCTGGAACGCTTTTTTGTAGCCGTCTCGGCTCGTTATTGAGAGGAGACTAACTTTTATGCGTATTGTGTTTATGGGTACGCCTGATTTTGCTGTGCCTTCGTTGACTTCGCTTGTTGAGGCTGGGAATGAGATTGCGCTTGTTATTACTCGTCCTGATGCTGTTCGTGGGCGTGGTAAGAAGCTGGAGCCGTCTCCTGTTAAGGCTAAGGCGCTTGAGCTGGGGTTGCCGGTTATTGAGGCTAATCGTATGACGCCGGAGGTTGTTGAGGCGCTTCAGGCTGCCCAGGCCGATATTTTCTGTGTGGCTGCTTATGGCTGTATTTTGCCGGATGAGGTGCTGCATATGGCGCCGCTTGGTATTGTGAATGTTCATGCGTCCTTGCTGCCTCGTTGGCGTGGGGCTGCTCCCATTCAGCGTGCGATTCTCGCTGGTGATGAGGTTGCTGGCGTTTCTATCATGCGCATCGGGCATGGCGTGGATACTGGTGCTTATTGTGCCCAGGCTTCCACGTCGGTTGCCGGTAAGCATGCCGAGGCGCTGACCATGGAGCTTGCTGAGCTTGGCGGCAAATTGCTTGCCGATACGCTTCCTTCGCTTGTCGATGGCACCGCTGTGTGGACTGAACAGGATGAGTCGCTTGTTACCCATGCCGCTAAGATTTCTAAGCAGGAGATGCGTCTGGATCCGCAAATGGCGGCGCTTGATTGCGTGCGTCATGTGCTGGCCTCGTCCGATACCGCGCCTGCTCGTTGCGTGATTGCTGGCAAGACCGTACGCGTGCTCGATGCCGAGCCGGCAGATGTGTCGCTTGGCGAGGGTCAGGTTCTCGTTAAGGCCAAGCGTGTTTACCTTGGTCTTTCCGATGGCGCGGTTGAGCTGCTCGAGGTTAAGCCCGATGGCAAACGTGCTATGGCCGCTTCTGCTTGGGCTGCTGGGCTGCAAGGCGCCGATCTTTCGTGGGGTGTTCTGTCATGAGCAAGCTGTCTCCCGCGCGCAAGCTTGCGCTCGATGTGCTAATGGAGGCCGATCGCCGCGGTATGTATGCGCGCGACGTGCTGTCCTCTCGCGCATCTGCCAAGGCCATTGACCAGCGCGATTCCGCTTTTGCCGCCCGCTTGGCGCTGGGTGTTGCCGCAACGCAGGGTATTTTGGACGAGCTGCTCGACCAGTTTCTTGATAAGCCTAAAAAGGTTGCGCCGCGTGTGCGCATGGCGCTTCGTATCTCGGCCTTCGAGATGCTCTATCTGCATACGCCTGGCCGCGTTGCCGTAAGTCAGGGTGTTGAGCTGGTTCGCTGCGGTGCTAAGTCCGCCGCCGGCTTGGCCAATGCTGTACTGCATAAGGTTGCGGACAATGTTGAGGACTTTGCTACTGCGTCCGATGTAGATGAGTCTGAGCGACGCTTGGTTCGTCTGTCGCGCCTGATGGGTCTACCGCGTTGGCTGTGCGCTCGCATTATGGCATCGTTCGACACGCCTGAGGGTGCGCTTAACTTTGCCGGCAATCTGGCCCCCGCGCCGCTGGCCCTGCATGAGAACGCCTTTACTACCAAGCCCGATCCGTATATCTCGCAGCTCGTGGCACCTGTTTTTCCCGGTTGCCATGCGCCGGTCGATGCTCAGGTCACGGTGGCGTCTGGCGTGTTTGAGCGTGCGACTGCGGTGTCATCTGATCTCAACGCACAGCTTATCGCCACGGCCGCCACGCGCCCCGGTAGCTGCCTGGAGATCGGCGCCGGTCGTGGCACCAAGACCTATGTGATGATGTGCCAGGCCAAGCGTGCTGAGTTTAAGCGTCAGCATACGGCGCTCGATCTGCATGATCGCAAGTGCGATCTGAATCTCGCTCGCCTGCATAAGGCCGGTATTCAGGGCGTTCGTACGGTTTCGGGTGATGCCTGCGAGCTTGATGAGGTTCTCACATCGTTTGATGCCATGCGCGGTGAGCGGGTCAAGTTCGATACCGTGTTTATCGATGCGCCGTGCTCGGGCACCGGAACCATGCGTCGTCATCCCGAGATCCCGTGGCGTCTGACCGAGAACGACGTTACGACTGATCTGCCCAAGCTGCAGCTGACGATGCTCAAAGAGGCTGCCGCGCGCGTGGCTGCCGGCGGCGAGCTCATCTATGCGACGTGCTCGGTCTTCGACGAGGAGAACACACAGGTGGTGGACGCGTTCCTTGCTTCTCCCGAGGGTGCCGGCTTTAGCGTGGCGCCGCTTTCCGAGGCGCAGATTCTGCAACTTCCCGAGTTCGATCAGGCCAAGAAGCTCGTATCCGTACGCCAGAACAATCGGGGCCTCTTCCAAAGCGTGCCCGTAAACGCGGATTCCTACGACGGCCACTTCTGCGCTAGGCTGGTCCACAAGTAACTACTAAGTTGCGGTGAAATAGGGATTGAATAGCGGCTTCTGCCCGCCAAACAGTCCTCATTTCACCGCAACTCATAGAGATGCCTGGGTAGCTAAAGAATCAGCCCCGCGATCGGTGTTGATCGCGGGGCCGCGTTGTTCCTAGTGGCTGTGCGGGCAGTTGGCGCAGCAGCCGCTGGTGGCGCTAGTGCTGGAACCGCCGCTTCGCTGGTCAGTGTTGTAGAAACCGCTGCCCTCAAATTTAATGCCGCTGGCCGAGAACGTTTTGGCTGCCGGGGCACCGCAGCTCGGGCACACGACCTCGGGAGTCTCGGACATGGGATGCTCAACCTCAAACACGTTGCCGCAGCTCGAGCACTTGTAATCGTAGCGCGCCATAATACTTCCTTTTCAGCACAAAGCGGGCAGATTACTCTGCCCGCATAAATTCAAACGTCTGTAACTGTACCCTATATCGGGGGTTTTATCACGCTTCGCCCCAGAATCTATGGTTGTTGCGCAGGAGCTGCGCGGTTTTGTTTTCGGCGGCTGCAATGTCCGCCTCGTCAGCCTGCCAGGTCCAGTTGCCCGTGGCCACGCCCGGAACGTTCATTCGCGCGTCGTCGCCAAGCCCCAGGACATCCTGCAGCGGCATCATCACCAGGGGAGCGTCGCTTGCCAGCGCGTCGCTCATCAGCTTGGCCGCAAACTCAACACCGCTCGGCTCGTCGCCGCCGGCAAAGGAACGCGTGCACCAACCGGCCAGCGTCGACGTATCGTGCGTCGAGGTGTACAGAATCTTGCCGGGCGTGGGATGCACACCGCAACGAACGTCGTAGTCGCTAAACTCCAGCACGTCCATGCCGGGGAAGCCGCAGGTCGAAGCCATGGCGCGAACACCGGGCGTCAAATAGCCCAGGTCCTCAGCGATAAAGTTGAGCGGACCCAGTTCGTCATAGGCGGTCTGGAACAGGTCCTTGCCCGGGCCCGCCAGCCAGCGGCCGTCGGCGCATGCCTTGCCCGCGGGAATGCTGTAATAGCTGTGGAATCCCAGGAAGTGATCCAGACGCACGCGGTCGTAGAGCGAGAACGCGCGGCGCAGGCGATCCATCCACCAACTATAGCCGTTCTGCTTCATGTGGTCCCAGCGGAACGTCGGGTTGCCCCACATCTGGCCCTCGGGCGCAAAGTAGTCGGGCGGCGCGCCGGAAAGCTCAATCGCCTTGCCAGTATCGGACAGCCAGAAGTTCTCGGGTTCGCTCCACGCGTCTGCCGAATCGTCGGACACGTACATAGGAATATCGCCGATGACCTCGACGCCCTTCTTGTGCGCGTAGTTCATGAGCTCGCACCAAGCCAGGTCAAAGCGGTACTGCATGTACGCCTGCAGCTCGGCCTCGTCGTGGAAGCGCTTGTCGTCGATCAGATACTCGTTGTAGCGCGCGACATCTGCCGGCCAATCGTGGCGCGACTCGCCCTCAAAGTATTTCTTAACGGCCATGTAGACGCAGTACTTCTCGAGCCAATCGGCGTTGCGATGTTTAAACGCCGTGTACAGCGGGTCGGCATCCTCGCCGCCGCGGGCCTTCCAGGTTTCAAAGTCGGCGGCCAGCTCCTCGTGGCTCTCGGGTAGCAGGTCGATATTGCCTGCAAAGGCCGAAGGACCGGCGTAAGGGGAGCGGAAGAAGTCCGTGGGGTTGACGGGGAGAACCTGCCAGTAGCGCATGCCCATGGCGGCCAGATGGTCGATAAAGCGACGCGTGGGTGCGCCGATCGTACCCGGCTTGCCGTCGTCGGACGGAACCGATGTGATATGGCACACAACGCCCGCGCCGTGATCGAGCGGTTCTTGCAGACGCTGCTCGGCGTGGTGATAGATAATCGAAGAGCCCAGCGGGTACAGGTCGAGGGTGACCGTACCGTTGTGGATCTCGCACTCGTGACCGCTAATCACATCGCTCGCACATTCGCCGAGCGCCGGAATGGTCACGCGATGAGAATTGCGCAGGCTGCGGTTGATGATGACGGTCGCGGACTCGCCGTCCTTACCGGTGCGCGTATAAGCGAGTACTTCGTCATTGAGCGCAAAGGCCTTGATTCCACCGTCGATCATAAACGGCAACGCGCGGCGCACAGCAGATGCGTTCTTGACGATCGCAAACGTATCGAAGTCGTGCAGGTTTTCCTTGGTCGGCATGGTGCGACGATTGCCCGGATCGGTGAGTCCCTCAAGGCCGTACTCGTCGCCATAGTAAATCGAAGGCACACCCGGGAACGTCATCTGCATGAGCGTCGCGAGCCAAAAACGACTCTTGGCCAGGCCCATGGAGTTCTCGTCCAGGCGCCACTTGCTGCGCTCGCTCTCGGGCAGCTGCGACTCGTCGGGGCCGCCGCCGAGCACCGAGATGATGCGCGGACGGTCGTGACTCGAGAGCAGATTGAGCGCGCAGGACAGGGCTTCGCGTGGATAGTTCTCACGCAGGGTTTCGATATCCTCGGCTGCCTGGTAGGCGTTCTTGTAGCCCATCAAAAAGCCGATGACCATGTCGCGGAAGGGGTAGTCCATGGCGGAGTCGAGCTCAGAGCCCTGCAGGTAGCGGCGCAAATGACCATAGCTGATCTTGTTGGAGGCGTCTTCCCACATTTCGCCGAGCACCATGGCGTTTTCATCCTGCGCTT
>USHA01000096.1 GCA_900554325.1 uncultured Collinsella sp. | reverse complement strand
CCTCCCCGGCGAGTATACGGGACGGCGACTACAGGTATTCGATCTGGGCGCCTTCCGTGTCGCACGTCAGAATATGCGTGTCACACTTAGGGAACTGCTCGCGCAGCTTGACCTGCAGGAACTTTGCCACGATGGTGTCGTCAGTCACGGCCATGAGAGTCGAGCCCGAGCCGCTGATCCAGATGGTCTTGGCGCCGCCGTTAAGGCAGGTGTCGCGCACGGCGTTGTAGTCGGGAATCAGACGGCGACGATAGGGTTCCTGGATGCGGTCGTCATTGGCGGCGGCAATCAGGTCGAGGTCACCAGTCTCCAAGCCGCGCGTCATGCCGGCGATGCGGCCCATCTGCCACACGGCGGTGGAGAGTGGAATCTCCTGCGGCACAACCTTGCGCGCCTCGCTCGTATGCACCTCGTAGGGCGGAATCACGGTAATAAAACGCAGGCGATCGCTCACCTCGTAGCGCAGGCACTGGGGGAGCGAATCGGTCGGCGTAAAGGAACAGACGGCGCCGCCCAGGATAGCGGGGGCGACGTTATCGGGATGGCCCTCGACTTCGGTGGCAATGCGAACCAGCTCGGCGCGGTCGACGGTGTGGCCTGTCAGTGCGGCGGCGGCCATAATGCCGGCGACGACGCAGGTGGAGCTGGAGCCCAGGCCGCGGGCGACGGGCACGTCGGTCTGGATGTCGATGGCAACGGGAAAAGCCGGCTCGTCCCATGCAGCCAGTGCATCGACAAAGCTCACGTAGACCAGGTTGTTCTCGTTTTGGAATTCCTCGGGGCAGCCCGTGATGGTGAGTTTGTCGGCGCGCTCGAAGGTGAAGTGCGAGTAGAGGCTGACGGCCATGCCGAGGGTATCGTAGCCGATGCCTAGGTTGGCGCTGGTTGCTGGGACGGTGATTTTGATCATGTGGGTCCTCCTGGGCGGGTCTGGCCGTTTAGTTCGCTGCTCGGGCAGTCCTGGCTCGCTCGGAAAGCACATTAAGTGCTTTCCGGCTCGTGCGGAACTCGCGACGAACTAAACGGCCAGACCCGCTCGCATGCTCGTCATCATTCCGAAAGCTAAATAAATAGAAGGTGCGCCGGCTTTCGCCGGCGCTTAATAAGGGATCTAGTTGGTGCTCATTCGTTTTGCTGCGGACTCGACGTAGCTTGCCATCTCATCGACGTCGCAGACGTCTTCGAAACGGACGGGCTTGGATTCGAGTTCGGCGAGCTGGGTCGGGGCAACCGTGTTGGTGGCCTGCTCGAGCACGCGCATGGCCTCAAAGTCGTCCTCGGGAACGTCGAGGCCCAGGGCATCGCAGCAAGCGCGCGGGAACTTGTAGGGGCTGGCGGTCGAAAGCAGCACGCGGGCCTTGGCGCCCTCGGTGGGGGCGACCTGCTCAAAGACGTGATAGCCGCAAGCGGTGTGCGGGTCGATCACGTAGCCGTTGGCATCCCAGCAGCTCTTGATGGCGGCGCGAACCTCGTCCTCGCTGGCCCAGCCGCAGCCAAATACGCTCTGGATCTTGGCCAGCAGCTCGGCAGGCACCTCGTAGCGACCGGTCTGGGCAAGCTGCTCCATAAGGCCGGCAACGAGCTCGCAGTCGCCGTCGGACAGGAAGTAGAGCATGCGCTCCAGATTAGAGCTAATAAGGATGTCCATCGACGGCGAAATGGTCGTGAAGAACGGACGGTTGCGGTCGTAGACGCCGGTGGTCAGGAAGTCAGCGAGCACGTTGTTCTTGTCGCTGGCCACGACGAGTTTGGCGACGGGCAGACCCATGCGCTTGGCGTAGTAGCCGGCCAGGATATCGCCAAAGTTGCCGGTCGGTACGCAGAGCTCCACGGCATCGCCGGCCTCGATGGCGCCGGCGCGCAGCAGCTGCGCATAGGCGGCAAAGTAGTAGACGACCTGCGGCACCAGGCGGCCGACGTTGATGGAGTTGGCGCTCGAAAGCACGGTGCCGGCGGCCTCCAGGCGCTCGGCCAGCTCCTTATCGGCAAAGATGCGCTTGACGGCACTCTGGGCGTCGTCGAAGTTGCCGCGGATGCCGCAGACGGCGACGTTGCCGCCCTCCTGCGTGGACATCTGCAGATTCTGCACGCGGCTGACCTTGCCCTCGGGATAAAAGACGGTGATGCCCGTGCCCGGGGCGTCGGCAAAGCCGGCGAGTGCTGCCTTGCCTGTGTCGCCCGACGTGGCGGTGACGATCATGATGCGCTCGGCGCCGCCGTCCTTGGCGGAAGTGCGGGCCATCAAGCGGGGGAGCATCTGCAGGGCGACGTCCTTGAAGGCGCTCGTGGGACCGCCAAAGAGCTCCATCACATAGGTCTGAGGGGCGTCAGCGCCCGGCGCAGCGTCGAGTTTGACGAGCGGCGTAACCTCTTCACTCGCGAACGTGCCGCGGTATGCCTCGTCGACACACGCCGAAATTTCTTCGGCCGTGTAATCATTCAGTAACATTCCCAACACATCTTGAGCGATTTCAAAGTACGATTTATCTGCAAGCGAGCTGATATCGACCTGCTGGGTGCCGAGCTCGTCCGAGACAAACAAACCCCCGTCGGGAGCGATGCCGGTACGGATTGCCACCTTACTTGAGCACGATAAAGTGCGTCCTCGTGTACTATGATAAGTTCCCATATAACACTGCTCCTCGGATGCCTTGGTCCCAATCGGTGAAACCATGGTATCAGAGCGCGCAAAATAGGTTCGCAGAGGCTTTTTAGAAAGGTAACCTCCAGCCCATGATTAAGATTGCCAAGTTTGGCGGCTCGTCGGTCGCCGACGCCGAACACTTCAAAAAGATCAAGGCCATCGTCGACGCCGACCCTGCCCGCCGTTTTGTGGTGGTTTCCGCCTGCGGCCGCCGCTTTAAGGGCGACACCAAGGTGACCGACCTGCTCTATCTGGTCAATGCGCACGTTAAGTACCACGTGTCGTGTGAGGAGCTGCTCGAGGACATCGGCCAGCGCTATTTTGATATCGCTGATGAGTTGGAGCTCACCTATCCCATCCGTGAGGAGTTCGCGGCCTTTGCCGAGCGCGCCCGCTCGGGCGGCTACTCCACCGAGGAGCTTGTGAGCCGTGGCGAGTACTTTACCGCTCGCCTGATGGCTGAGTACCTGGGCCTACCGTTCCTGGACGCCGCGACGGTTGTGGCGTTCCATCACGACGGTACGCTCAGCATGAATCGCACCTCCGAGCTGGTGCAGGAGTATGGCCAGCAGGGCGGCTTCGTTATGCCTGGCTTCTACGGCGCGACGCGCGAGGGCCAGATCAAGCTGCTCGACCGTGGCGGCGGCGATATCTCGGGCTCGATCCTGGCCAAGTGCCTGGGCGCCGATCTGTACGAGAACTGGACCGACGTTTCGGGTTTCTATTCTGCCGATCCGCGTATTGTTCCCGAGGCTCAGCCCATTGCGCGCGTTACCTACGAGGAGCTGCGCGAGCTTTCGTACATGGGCGCAAGCGTCCTGCACGAGGAGGCCGTGTTCCCCGTGCGCGAGGCGGGTATTCCGCTGGTCATCAAGAACACCAATGCGCCGCAGGACCCCGGCACCATCATTAGCGAGACGGCTGATGAGGGCGAGGCGGAGCCCATCATTACCGGCGTGACCGGCAAGCGCGGCTTTGTCGCCATCAACGTTGCCCGCGACCGCACCAAGCCCCGCGTTGGCTTTATGCGCCGTGCGCTTTCGGTGTTCGAACGCTATGACGTTTCCGTCGAGCACATGCCCACCGGTGTCGACCGTTTTGGCGCCGTGGTGCAGGAGCAGGACGTGCACGATTCGCTGTACTCGCTCGTTGGTGACATTCAGCAGGAGGTCGAGCCGCTCGAGATCGAGGTTGTCGAGGGTCTGGCGCTCATCGCGACCGTCGGCCGTAACCTGCGCGGTCGTGCAGGCATCTCGGGCCACCTGTTTGGCATGCTTGGCCAGGCCGGCGTGAGCGTGCGCATGATTTCGCAGAGCTGTGACGAGATCAATATCATTATCGGTGTCGAGGAGAAGGACTTCGACCTTGCGATTCGGACCATTTACCGTGCCTTCTCCGATGAGAACGGCATTGTGAAGGTCTCCGATCTGGAGGCTCCCGCGCCGGCCGATCCCACCCTGGCCGCGCTCAAAAAGTAGCGACTGCTCGGTAGATTTTTGGGTCATGTCTCAAAAATCTACGGCGGGGCGTTTCGTTTCGGTTTCGTTTCGACGGGGCGGGTTTCGTGCCCGCCCTGTTCTTGTATAAACTGGCAACAATAATCGGCCTGCTCGGCGTGCGGGCAAAAGCCACAACCTTTAAAGGGGGAAGCATGAAACAGTACACGGTTGCTATTTTGGGCGCGACGGGAGCCGTGGGCACCCAGATGCTCGAGTGCCTCAACGAGCAGGAGTTCCCGGTCGGCAAGCTCAAGCTGTTGGCAAGCGCACGCTCCGCGGGCAAGACCGTCGAGTTCCGCGGCGAGCAAATCGTGATCGAAGAGGCTTGCCCCGAGGCCTTTGAGGGCTGTGACATTGTGCTTGGCGCTGCCGGCGACGATATCGCCAAGGAATTGCTGCCCGAGGCCGTAAAGCGCGGCGCCGTCGTGGTCGACAACAGCCATGCCTTCCGCATGGATCCCGAGGTGCCGCTGGTCGTGCCCGAGATCAATGCCGACGACATCAAGTGGCATCACGGCCTTATCGCCAACCCCAACTGCGCGACCATCATCGGCCTGGTTCCCACGTGGCCGCTGCATCAGCTTGCCGGCGTGAAGCGCATGATCGTCTCGACGTATCAGGCGGCTTCTGGTGCCGGTGCTCCCGGTATGGCCGAGCTCGAAGCGCAGCTTGCTGCCCTGGGCCGTGGCGAGGAGATTCCCGAGCCGCGCGCATTTGCCGCCCAGCTGGCGAGCAACCTGATTCCGCAGATTGGCGGCGTCAAGGAGGAGGGCTTTACCTCTGAGGAGATGAAGCTACAAAACGAGGGCCGTAAGATCATGCACCTGCCCGAGCTGCGCGTGAACTGCACCTGCGTGCGCGTGCCTGTGCTGCGCTCGCACTCCGAGAGCATTACGCTCGAGTTCGAGCGTGACATTACGGTTGACGAGGCCCGTGTTGCGCTGGCTGCCGCTCCGGGCGTGAAGCTGGTTGACGACATGAGCGCCGAGGATGCGCACGACCGCTTCCCCATGCCGATGGATACGTCCGATCAGGACCTGATTTGGGTCGGTCGCGTGCGCCGCGACATCTCGAACCCGGAGGCCGCGCGTGGCATTACCTTCTGGTGCTGCGGTGACCAAATCCGTAAGGGCGCGGCAACCAACGCCGTCCAGATCGCCAAGCTGCTCTGCGAGTAGTGTGACTTGTCCGGCGGGGGCCGGGCTTGGTTTTCAGAACGTCCTCGACCATGTGCGGCGCCTTGTCCTGCTCAGATCGGAAGAGCACACGTCT
>USHA01000095.1 GCA_900554325.1 uncultured Collinsella sp. | reverse complement strand
CAAGAAGGTCTACCCCTGGATTGCCGAGGTCCGTCAGTCCACGCCCGGCATCGGCCTGATCTCTCCTCCGCCGCACCACGACATCTACTCCATCGAGGACCTGGCAGAGCTGATCTTTGACCTTAAGAACGCCAACCCCGGCGCGCGCGTGTCGGTCAAGCTGGTCAGCGAGGCCGGCGTCGGCACCATCGCTACCGGCGTTGCCAAGGGCGCTGCCGACAAGATTTTGATTAGCGGCCACAACGGCGGCTCGGGTGCCGCTGCTCGCGATTCGATCTGGCACGCGGGTCTGCCGCTGGAGCTCGGTCTTGCCGAGGCCCAGCAGACGCTGCTGCAAAACGGCCTGCGCTCGCGCGTAGTGCTCGAGGCCGACGGCAAGCTCATGGACGGCACCGATGTCGCCGTCGCCTGTCTGCTGGGTGCCGAGGAGTTTGGCTTTGCGACCATGCCGCTCATCTCGATGGGCTGCCTCATGCAGCGCGACTGCCAGCAGGATACCTGCCCGGCCGGCATTGCCACGCAAAACTGTCGCTTGCGTCGCGGCTTCCGCGGCAAGCCCGAGCACGTTGAGCACTTTATGCTCTTTGTTGCCGAGCAACTGCGCGAGGTCATGGCGAGCCTGGGCTTCCGCACCGTCGACGAGATGGTCGGCCATCCCGAGTGCTTGCGCCAGATTGAGGTCCCGGGCAACCGCAAGGCTAACCTGCTGGATCTGTCGCCCGTGCTGGCGAGCGCGACCTGTGAGTTTGGTGCCCACATCCCGGGTGCCGACGGTCGCCACTTCCTGCCGCAGATGGCAGCGGACAGCGAGCTCGACAAGACGCTCGACTCCACGTTGTTTGTGCCCTATACGGCCGATGCCCGTGCGCACCTGCGTCCGATTCGCTTCCGCGCCGACATCGCCAACGTCAACCGCTGCGTGGGCACCATTTTGGGCAACGCGGTGACCAAGGCGCATCCCGAGGGTCTGCCCGCCGGCTCCATCACCATCGATTGCGATGGTTCGGCCGGTCAGAGCTTTGGCGCTTTCCTGCCGCGCGGCATTACGCTCAACGTGTGCGGCGACGCCAACGACTACTTTGGCAAGGGCCTTTCGGGCGGCGAGGTGTCGGTGCGCCCCAACCCGCATGCGACCTACAAGTTCGACGAGAACATCATCGTGGGCAACGTTGCGTTCTTTGGCGCTACGAGCGGCCGCGGCTTCATTAACGGCCTGGCAGGCCAGCGCTTTGGCGTACGCAACTCCGGTGCCACGGTGGTGGTCGAGGGCTGCGGCAACCATGGCTGCGAGTACATGACGGGCGGTCTGGCGCTCATCCTGGGCGAGGTCGGGCAGAACTTCGCCGCCGGCATGACGGGCGGCGTGGCTTACGTCTTTGACCAGTACGGCACGCTCGATGCCCGTGTGAACCACGAGAGCGTTGAGCTTAAAGCCCCGACGGCTGGCGAGCTTGCGCAGATTCGCGAGCTCATCCAGGAGCACGTGGACGCGACGCAGAGCCCGCGCGGCATTAAGCTGCTCTACAGCTTTGAGACGATGAGCAAGCACTTTGTGAAGGTCATTCCGACCGAGTACGAGCGCGTGTTGGCGATTGTCGCCGCCGCCGAGGCCATCGGTAAGACGCATGCGCAGGCCGAGGAGCTGGCGTTTGACATTGTGACCGGTCGCGCCGACGCCGCCGATGTCGCTCGCTTTGATGTGGCGGGTGGTGTCGCTGGCGCTGTGCCCGCCGCCGCCAGCTCTGTTGCTTCGACCAAGAAGGAGGCGTAAGTGCCATGGGTAAGCCCGGTGCTTTTCTTGATATCGATCGCGTGACCCACGAGCTGCGCCCCGTGGAGGAGCGCAGCCGCGATTTCGATCCGCTGTACGTGGAGCTCGACGACGATGCGCGCCGTGCCCAGGCGAGCCGCTGCATGATGTGCGGTGTGGCGTTTTGCCAAATGGGCGCGAGCTTTGGCAAGGCGCGTCCGAGTGGCTGCCCACTGCACAATCTGATTCCCGAGTGGAACGAGCTAGTGTATCGCGGCCGCTGGGACGAGGCTGCCGAGCGTCTGTCACTCACCTCGCCTATGCCCGAGTTTACGAGCCGTGTGTGCCCGGCGCTGTGCGAGGCCGCGTGCAACCTGGGCTCGGTCGACGGTCAGCCCACGACGATTCACGACAACGAGCGCGCGATCAGCGACCATGAGTGGGCAAATGGCGGTCCGCGCCGCTTTGAGCCGGCGGGGGAGGGCGCACCCACGGTTGCCGTGGTGGGCTCCGGTCCTGCTGGTCTGGTGGCAGCATGGGAGCTTGCACGTCGCGGTGCCTGTGTGACGGTATTTGAGCGTGATGACCGCCCGGGCGGCCTGCTCATGTACGGCATTCCCAACATGAAGCTCGAGAAGTCCGTTGTCGAGCGTCGCGTGGCGCTCATGCGCGAGCTGGGTATTGTGTTCGTGCTGGGTGCTGACGTGAGCGATTCCAAGGTTACCGCCAAGCTCGACGACTTTGACGCCGTCGTGGTGGCTGCCGGTGCTCGCGCCCCGCGTGGGCTTTCGGCTGCGAACATTGATGCCCCGGGCGTGGTGTATGCCGTGGACTATCTGACGGCTTCGACCGTCTCGGTGCTCGATGGCGGCGAGCCCGCGGTGAACGCGCGCGGCCTGGACGTTGTGGTCATTGGCGGCGGCGATACCGGTAACGACTGCGTGGGCACCGCGGTACGTCAGGGTGCGCGCAGCGTGCGCCAGTTTGAGTTCTTGCCGGCGGCGCCTGATGCGCGCGCGGCGAGCAACCCCTGGCCGCAGTGGCCCAACGTGAAGAAGACCGATTACGGCCAGCAGGAGGCCATCGCTGCCATGGGCGGCGAGATGCGCGCTTGGGGTGTGGATACGCTCGAGGTACTGTTGGACAAGAAGGGCGCGGCCGCGGGCCTGCGCGTGGTCGATCTGGATTGGTCGGCTGGCAAGCCCGAGCGCATCGCGGGCTCCGAGCACGAGGTGCCGGCCCAGCTGGTGCTCATCGCCTGCGGCTTTACGGGTCCCGAGCATGGCGTGTTCAACGCCGTTGGCGTGCCCGTTGCCGCCGCTGGCCGTCCGCTGCCGGTGATGGCTGCCGAGGGTTCGCACCTTGCGGCCCGTGTCGACGGCGTTGCCGCGGATGCCGCACCGGTGTACGTGGCCGGCGATGCTCGCAATGGCAGTTCGCTCGTGGTAAGCGCCATGGCCGACGCCCTGGCCTGCGCTGCCGAAGTCGCCGAGGCGCTGGAGCTGTAAAGTAGTCATTTAAGAACGTTCCCAATGACTAGTCATTTTTTGTCTAGTCGTTGGGGACACTCTTTGCGAGCGATTTGCTCGTTTGTCGACGTACGGGTGTTTATTTGTCGACTTCTTGGGCTGTGGTCACCTGTTGTTTCTGTGGTGGCTGTGGGTATCTGGCTCAAAAGGGCGGGTTGGCCGTCTATGTTTACCTGCGGTTTTGTTGCGGTGCGCATTTTCGGTCAAGCTTTTCGTCAAGTGTTTGGTCAGCATCTGGTTTGCAGCCGGAGGCCTATTTTGCCCGCGCTGGTCGTGGCCGACCACCCTCCTCGTAAGCTCAAATTGAGGTCTATCAGTTTGAGGAGGATGCCATGACTGACCACGCTTTAGACCGAGCGCAGCTAGCCGAAGCCGTCGGCAACGATATTGCCGACATAGCCCATTTTTGGATGCTGCGGAAGTTCCAGTTTTTGGAGCCGGCGCGCGAACAGTTCGAGATCATTGTCGACCCGTGGCTCAGCTATTGCACCGAGCCTTCGCAAAACGAAATCATGGCCTACAACATGGCGTTTACCGATTGGCTGCTCTTCGAGCGCTCCTATCGCCATGGCAAGACGCTGCTCGAGCTGTATGTTGACGAGCCGCCGGCATCGCTTTCGCCTGCCTCGCTCAAGCGGCTCGAGCAGGTACGCGACACGCAGTATTTCTCGCGCTTTGGCATTTTGGACAAGGATCCTGCGAACGGCATAGTTGCGCTGAAGGATACGCGCACCGACCGTCGCTTTGATGTCTACGACCCGCATATCGTGCAAAAGGAGCATTGGAGCGACGGCGCGATTGCGGTGCGCCTCGCTTGCGTCGACGATGTCTGGCTGACGGCGGGACAACTCTATCTGTATGACATCGCACGCCTGAGTGACACGGCGGTCGATGGGCCTGGTGCGGTGCATCCGGAGGACCTGCAGGATGGTTTTGACACCTCGTGCATCAGTTTCTTCTTGCGTCTGGTCCGCGACATCATGGGCGCCCAGGGGCGCTACGTAAAGTCCCTCAACATCTATGAGCAGGAGTGGGAGTAGGGGATGGGCGGTTGTCGCCTGCCTTGCCTTCTGCCTTTATGTCTCGATTTGTAACGTTTGGGGACAAAAAACCGGTCTACCTGTTACAGATCGAGACGAACGCTTGGGCGCCGCTGGTTTGTCTAAATCTGTAACGTTTGGGGGCCTGGAGAACGTCTTACTGTTACGGATCGAGACGTTTGGCATCTGGCTGGGGGGAATGTCTCAATCTGTAACATCTAGCGGCCAAAAATCGGTCTTCCTGTTACAGATTGAGACAAAGAGGTGCAATGCTGCACGAATGTCTCGATCTGTAACGTTTGGCGGCTGCTTGTGCCCGTAATTGTTACAGATCAAGACGTTTGCCGGCGGCAGCAACAGCGGCGATGGCCCATTTGTCCGATGTGGTGGTGATGGAAGTGTCTAATACCGTTTTCAAACAGAAGCATGCGACTCGCAACACGTTGGCGCGGAACAGGATGCTCGCGCGGCTCACGGAGGCGACCGAGCAAGGTGCGCTGCTCGCAACGCATGACAATACCGAGCTCATGTGGTTGCGACGCCATGTTGGAACCGACGATATTGCGGAGCCCGAGCCGTACCTGTTCTGTTTTCAGCATGATTGGGATGCATTGAAGCTGACGGAGCGAGCACTGAGGACTATCAGAGGGCTTGCGGAATTTCATCCCGATTGGGCGTTTTGGGGATATGACGCCGCACTGATATGGGGTCTGGAGGTGCCGAATGATCTGCTCGGGCCGCGTTATCTTGTTAAGACAGGTTGCTCGGTGCCGCTGAGTGCAGGATGTCGGCTGTTGCGTCCGCAGGCGGCGGGTGCGCTTGAACAAGTCGACGGCGTGTGGGCGACGCCGTTTTGGCGCACGGTAGATGATTGCTTGCTGCGTGCGCCGTTCTCCTACGGGTTGGCGATTGCCGATTCTGCACTGCGGGCGAAAGGCGTATCGCGTGGGGATTTGTGCGAGCGCCTCCGCGTCGATTGTAAGGGCAGGCGAGGGTATCGCAGGGCGCAGGTGATTGCATCGCATGCGGACGGGCTGTCAGAAAACGGCGGCGAGTCGCGCTTCCGGGCGTTCTTCATCGCGTACGGCTTTCCGGTGCCGCAGTTGCAGGTGGAGTTTCATGATCCGCTCGATCCGACTCGCGTGTTCCGCGTCGACTATTTCTGGAGGCTCGAGGACGGGACGTGCGTGATCGGCGAGCTCGACGGAAAGGGGAAGTACAC
>USHA01000094.1 GCA_900554325.1 uncultured Collinsella sp. | reverse complement strand
ACATGATGTGGCTCACCACCATGAACCCCGAGACGCGCCGCCTGATCAAGGTGGAACCCGAGGACGTGGCCAAGATGGAATCCATGTTCAACCTGCTGCTGGGCAACGACGAGGCCGGCCGCAAGCGCCATATCGCCGAGCACGGCAAGGAGTATCTCGACCAGCTGGACCTGCAGTAAGAGCGGCCCCAAAGAAAGCATCAAGAGGACATCGTGGCAAAGAAGAAAACCAACACCCCAAGCAAGAAGAAGCAGGTCAACACCGATAACGTCATCGGCCTGCACTCGGAGGTCACGGCGCAGCCCATCACGGAGACGCTCGAGACCAACTACATGCCGTATGCCATGAGCACCAACGTCTCGCGCACGTTCCCCGAGATCGACGGCTTCAAGCCCTCGCACCGCAAGCTGCTGTACACCATGTACAAGATGGGCTTGCTCAAGGGCGAGCGCCAGAAGAGCGCCAACATCGTGGGCCAGACCATGAAGCTCAACCCGCACGGCGACGCCGCCATCTACGAGACGATGGTGCGCCTCGCCACGGGCAACGAGGCGCTGCTCGCGCCGTTCGTGGAGTCCAAGGGCAACTTCGGCAAGTACTACTCGGGCGACTTGACCTACGCCGCCTCGCGTTACACCGAGGCCAAGCTCTCCCCCATCTGCGCCGAGATCTTCAAGGACATCGACAAGGACCCGGTCGACTTCGTCGACAGCTACGACGGCGCCATGAAGGAGCCGCGCCTGCTGCCCACCACGTTCCCCAACATCCTCGTCTCGGCCAACAAAGGCATCGGCGTCGCCATGGCGTCCGACATCTGCGGCTTCAACCTCAACGAGGTGTGCACCGCCACCATGCACTTCCTCGAGGACCCCAGCTGCGACCTGCTCGAGTACATGCCCATGCCCGATTTCTCCACCGGCGGCGAGATCATCTACCGCCGCGAGGAGATGGAGCGCATCATCGAGACGGGCCTGGGCAGCTTCCAGATCCGCTCGCGCTGGCGCTGGGTCCCCGAAGAGCGCATCATCGAGGTCTACGAGATCCCCTACACCACCAAAACCGACGTGATCATCGACCGTATCGTCAAGCTCTCCAAGGAGGGCAAGGTGCGTGAGATTGCCGACATCCGCGACGAGACCGACCTCTCCGGCCTGCGCATCGCCATCGACCTCAAGCGCGGCGTGGACCCCGAGAAGCTCATGGCCAAGCTCTACCGCACCACCACGCTGCAGGACTCGTTCTCCTGCAACTTCAACGTCCTGGTGGACGGCTACCCCCGCGTTATGGGCGTACGCCAGATCCTGCATGAGTGGGTTGCGTGGCGCATCCAGTCCACGCGCCGCCGCGTGAGCTTCGATTTGGGCAAGAAGTCCGAGCGCCTGCACCTGCTGCACGGCCTCGAGGCCATCCTGCTCGATATCGACAAGGCCATCGCCATCATCCGCGGTACCAAACTCGAGGCCGAGGTCGTCCCCAACCTGATGAGCGGCTTCGACATCGACGAGACCCAGGCGGAGTTCGTCGCCGAGCTCAAGCTGCGCAACATCAACGAGGAATACATCCTCAACCGCACCAAGGACATCGCCAAGCTCGAGGCCGAGATCGCCGCGCTCGAGGAGATCCTCTCGAGCGAGGAGAATATCAAGAAGGTCATTCGCGACGAACTGGCCGCGGTCAACAAGAAGTACGTCATGCCGCGCCGCACGGGCCGCATCGAGCCGTCCGACGTCATCGAGGTGAGCCTGGAGCCCGAGGTCGAGGAGTACCCGGTCACCATCATGCTCTCGCGCGAGGGTTACCTCAAGAAGATGACGGACCGCGTTCTACGGAAGGCCGCGGAGCTCAAGTACAAGGACGGCGACGAGCCCTTCATCGAGTTCCCGTCCGCCAACACGCACGAGCTGCTGGTCTTCACCAACAAGAGCCAGGTGTATAAGTGCAAGGTCGCGGCGTTCGAGGACACCAAGTCCGCGCAGCTGGGGTCGTATCTGGCCACGGACCTCGAGATGGACCCCGACGAGAGCGTGATCTGGGTCATCGACCCCGAGGACTACAAGGCCGACGTGCTGTTCGTCTTTGAGAACGGGCGCGCGGTGCGCGTGTCGCTGGCCGGGTACGTCACCAAGACCAACCGCAAGCGCCTCAAGAACGCCATCTACGGCGGGTCCAAGCTGCTGTACGCCCAGGTGCTCAAGGAGGATCGCGACATCGCTCTGGTCTCGAGCGACTACCGTCTGATGAACTTCAACACTTCGCTACTCAAGACCAAGACGACCACCAGCACGCAGGGCGTCCAGGCGTTCACCGCCAAGAAGGGTCGCGCCATCACTACCGTGAGCACGGTCGAGGAGGTGCTGGGCGCCGGCGTCTCCGCGGAGAAGTTCACCGCTCAGAGCCTTCCTTGTGCCGGAGCTCTCATGAAGGAAGACGACATGCCGAGCTTGTTCGACTAGGGGCGGCGCTGGGCATGAAATGCTTGCGGCGCACGGGCGCACGGGCGCACGGGAATACGCTACACCCTGCGGTACCGCGTCCCCCTGCCAGCGCCCTCCCTCGTAACGAGGCCGCGCGACGCGAGGGCGTTCAGAATGCGCGTGGTCTTGTCTTTACTGAAGCCACTCCGGAGACCGATCTCCGCGCGGGTCATCAGGATGCTCCGGCTCATTTCGTCCATGAGCTTGCGCTCATCAAGGGTCACCCCCTCCGGTCGCGCCGCCTCGAAGGGCAAGGTCACCGCGATGGAGTTCTCGCGAATCTCGAAGGCGGGCTTAACCGCCAATCCTTCATACGCCTCGTTGATGCGCGCGATGCCTGTCCCGAACTGCTCGATGTAATCGAGTCGGAAGAATATGTTGGCCACGACGGGATTCCTCGGGATCGAGACGCCACCCCCTAGATACTCCTCCTCGGTCACGCCGCTGGGGAGACCGCCCGGCGAAACAACGGTAACCCGGTCTTCGTAGATTGAGACGGTGACGTTGGCAGGGACATCCCATGCGCGATGGACGAGCGCGTTCGCCACCGTCTCTCGAAACGCCTCGAACGGGACGCGCTCCACCCTTTCCCTGGCAGCGCTCGAAACCGTCTCGTACACGAGGTAACGCTCGTACATCTCAAGTGCCGCGTCGTATTGCTCGAGAGCCGAGCGGCCCTCGACGGCCTTGCGGTCGAGCAGCTCGCTAATGCCCGAGCCGAACTTCACGGCATCAATGCCCGGGAGGCCGTTGTCATCGGCGAGGATCTCCCCGGCAATGGTGTACGCCCCGTCTATCCCGAGGAGCCCGAGAGTCCGAAGGGAGTTGTCATCGAAGGCGGTCAGCCCGAGATGCCTCATGAAGCGCTCCGCCAAAAGCGAGAACGACAAATCGGTGCGGGAGGACCGGAGTTCGTCAAAACTGAGGTTCTGCCCCGCGAGGACCAGCCTGCCGAGCTCGATTCTATCAACCTCGATAGTCGCTGAATCCGCCCTTCGGTAGGCCCTCCGGTTGCAGTAGTACGGCTTCGACTTCCCCTCGTTCACGGTTAGGCAGATGGCCTTGTTGGCCTCATCGATGTTAAGGGTGTAGCGCGGAACGGGGTCGAGCGAGTCGTTGATCATGTTCTCGATTCGAAGCGCATCCGCCGACGGATCTGCGAGGCCGACCGTCGCACCCGAGTCGTCAACCCCAAACAAGATGCGACCTGTGCCGTAGTTTGCGAAGGCGCTTACGGTCTTGAGGAACGTCTTGGTGACCGATTCTTTGAATTCAAGGGTCCTGGTTTCTCGCATGGGCTCTCCCCTTCGCCTGAATGATAATGCATCGAAGCTGTTTTCGTTGCATATTATAATGCAACGATACACCATTCGTTGCATTATGACTTACACCGACCCTGGCCCATTCATTTCTTTTGGCGAACTGAAGGGAGCGCGCGAGAATTCTTACCTCCTTTTTCAGGCCCAGCGCCTACAAAGATTGCCCAGAGGTTGCCAGAAAAGAAAACCCCCGACCTCTCCGCAGGTCAGGGGTTTGGACGGTGCTGTTTCTCGCTACTCCCACTCAGTAACAGGAGCCACTGGTCAAAAGCTCATTAACTTCAACACGAGTTCTCGGCCTGCCGATTCCAAGTGAATCAATGGTCCTCTTTTAATTCACGTCACTCATGTACCGAGAAGCAAAGAAATCCGGCCGCCGCTCAAATTAGGTCGCCATTATCTTTCATAAACGACACCATGTTAAGATGTCTGACGCCATCTCTCTCCTGCAGCAGGGGATCAAGCGTGAAAAGGTATCGCGGATACCCGTCCCTGATGTAGCCGAATGGCCTGTACTCACGCTCTTCCACGTTCCTATCGGCAATTGTCATCGAAACCTGGATGTAGGCATAGGCGTTGCGCCTGCGGGCGATGAAGTCGCACTCCAGCTTCCCGATGCGGCCTACGGATAGCTTATATCCCCTCGAGCGGAGATAGATGTACAAGGCGTTTTCCAACGAGGGCCCGTAATTCAACCGGACATCGATGTTGCGCGCAAAATAGATACCCGGATCCGCAAGGTAGTACTTCTCCTCGCCACGCAACGATTTGCGGGACTTAAGGTCGAATCTCTCGCATCTGTAGAGCACCTTGGCGTCAACGAGCATCTGGATGTAGGAGGCGATCGTCCGCCGCTCGACGGCAATGCGCTCCGTCTTAGTGAAATAGTCATGAAGGTTGGTGAGGCTCGTTGGCGCACCATAGTTGTTGATGACGTAGGTCATGACACGGTTGAACGTATCAATGTTCCGGATCTTGTTGCGAGACCTGATGTCCTTGTCGACGATCTGCCCAACGACATCCTCGATGTAGCGAGCCTTTGCCTCGGGATCTTCGTATTCCAGAGACCGAGGAAACCCGCCATAGCGTAGATATTCGTCAAATTCGATTCGCGCGTCACCGACCGCCTTGCCCATGAACCTCTTCATATCGAGGAACTCGGAAAAGGACAGGGTGAACATCTCGAACTCCACGTATCGGCCCGTGAGCTTGGTCATCAGCTCGCCAGACAGCAGATACGAGTTGGAGCCTGTGATGAATATCGAGAAGCCGCCATCCGAGTTGTAGGCGTTCACGACCTCCTCGTAGTCTCGGACGTTCTGCACCTCATCGATGAAGAGGTATTTGAAGCCGTTGTCAGCCAGAAGCGACTCGATTTTTTCCTCCAGCTGCTCAGGCGTCTTAATCGAGCGGTTTCCGCGCTTATCAAGATCGAGGTAGATGATGTCCTTATCTTCGACGCCGCGATTTCTCAGTTCTTCGGCAATCGTTGCCATGAGGCACGATTTGCCGCAGCGACGAATACCTGTGATTACCTTGATTAGATCGTCATCGTAGAACGGTCGAATCTTTTTCAGATATTGCTCGCGATGGTACAGTTTCATGTAAACCGCCTCCTCTGCCTAGTTTATCAGAGGAGGCGATAATCGTCAGTTAAGACACTAATATTTTTGATTTTTCAGAAGTTGGTTCCTTAAACCTTATTCCCACTCGATGGCTTCGGTTCTGTCGTCCCGTCATTCCAGTTGCACCCAGTTTTCGGCATCGACACGGAACGCGTGCCGCCGAATGACGCGATGTCGC
>USHA01000093.1 GCA_900554325.1 uncultured Collinsella sp. | reverse complement strand
AGGAGACGGCGAGTTAGCCGGCAGGTCGGCATGTCAATCCTGGTCTAACAGAGCCAAAGATAATCGTGGCGGCAAGCGTGTTGCCACCGTTGCCATCGGTGATAAGCACAAAGAACGAGAGCGTGGACAGCATGGCGGCGCACGTCATGATGATATTCATATACGAACGCCCACGCAGGTCATACAGGACGCCGGCGGCAAGGGCGCTCACAACCAGCAGCAAGCGCGGCCAGTCGCCCAGATCGATAGCGCCAGCGGCATGCGAGGTCGTAAGGCCGGCATTGAGGGCCGCGAACACGCCGGTGAGGCAAGCGGTCGCCACCGTCAGACGTACCACGGCACCCTGAAAGGCCGCCTTTGCCTCGGGGTCATCGTGCCACCTGGCGCCACGCTCCGACGCATCGACCGATAGCTCGGCAATCTCGAACTCGGACGCAGGCTCATCACGCAATTTAGCGCGGCGGGCACCGTGAAGCAGCCCCACCAGCGCAATCGCACAGGCAATGAGAACAGACTTCTGGGGAATGCCCGCAGGCATCACCATATGGTTGAGCACCTGCACCAAAATGCCCGCAGCATAGGAAACCGCCACGGCGCGCGCCAGGCAGGGCGTCTGCGCAAAACGCCGCGCAAGATTGGCATGGGCGGTCGATCCGCAATAGCCCAGCGCACAGCACGCCACCAGGCCGCCGGCAATTAGCACCTCAAACCGCACTGCCATAATCATCAGCAGCAACGCCGATACCAACAGCACGCCTGTAATATCGCTCGTCGCATCGATCGTCTGGGGACGGCGATAGTACAGAAATGGGCGCACGAAAAAGCCAATCACGCTCGCGCCGACGACGATACTCTCGTAGATAACGACCTCACTCGATGGCACGAACTCGGCTATGCGCACATCAAAGAGATACTCGCACGTCAAAAACGTGAAGAAGAACAGCGCCAGGCATATAATCTCCCGAATGCCCCGACGCAAATATGCGGTTGTGTCTCCCATGCCCCTCATGGTTAACCCCCGGCCACTCAATTGTCTGGAATTCTATTTTAATAAAGAACCAGTCTCAATATCGAAGCCAGGCTCGAAATGTTGCCAATTCGACCCCAGCCGTCCACATCACGCCGCGATTTTGAGCCGCATGGACCAGAAGGGACGCGCGCGATCTCTAGCTCGGCCAGGAGTGTCTCCAACTACCACTCATTTAAGTACGTCCCCAATGAGTGGCCGAAGAGTGTCCCCCGCGACTAGTCGTTTAAGAACGTCCCCAATGACTAGTCAAAAATGGGCCATGTGTCCCAGTTGTGGAGACTCCTTGAGCCGTCTGGGTATCGCGAAGGATCGCGCACTCCCCCATCATCAAAAGTGACACACGCTACCAGTTGATGGGAGGCAGCCATGGGCTTCTTTGACAAGATGTTTGAGAAGAAAGAGTGCGCGATTTGCGGTACCGAGCTGGGACTTCTAGGTAAGACAAAAATCAATGAGGGCTACCTGTGCAAAGAGTGCGCCGGCAAGCTCTCCCCCTACTTCCACGGCTATCGCTCCAGCACCGCGGACGATATCCGTGAGCAACTCGCCTACCGCGAGGCCAATGCCGAGCGCTTGGCGTCGTTCAACCCCACGCGTACGCTTTCTGCCGGGCGCACCAATATTATGCTCGATGAGGACGCGGGCCTGCTGATCATCACTTCGCAGAGCCGCTGGCGCGACGCCAATCCCGACATCATCGAGTTCTCGCAGGTACTCGGCTGCGATATGGATATCGACGAGCAGCGCACCGAGATCTATCGCGAGACCAAGGACGGCGAGCGCGAGAGCTACAACCCGCCGCGCTACGACCTGGATTACGACTTTAACCTGACCATTCACGTCAACACGCCGTACTTTACCGAGATCAACCTGCGCGTGAACGACTCCACCATCGATCAGCGCGGTTCCATCGAATACCGCGAGGCCAAGCGCCAGGCAACCGAAGTTCGCGACGCCTTGGTGCAGCTGCGTCAGGAAACGCGCGACAGTGTCGTGGCCGCCAAGGCTCCCAAGACCGCGGTGACCTGCCCCTTCTGCGGAGCCACCACCATTCCCGATGCCAGTGGGCGCTGCGAATACTGCGGCGGCGCCATCGGCGCATAGCCTCCGGCAGCGAAAGGACCGATCATGGCCTTCGAGAGCGTCAACTATCAGTGCCCCGCGTGTGGCGGCCCCCTGCATTTTGCCAGTGCCGAGCAAAAGCTCGTCTGCGACTACTGCGATTCGCGTTTTGAAGTCGAAGGGGTCGAGGCCCTCTATCGCGAGCGCCAGGACAAGGCAGACGCCAAAGCCGACGCCGCAGCGGCGGCGCCCAAGCCCGCGACCGACGCTGCGGTGCAGGAGCTCGCCCAAAACGCCGGCTATATCTGCTCGTCGTGCGGCGCCGAGCTAATCTCGGATGGCACCGTCGCCGTTACCACCTGCCCGTACTGCGGCAACCCCGCCGTGGCACCCGGTCAGCTCTCGGGCGACTTCTCACCCGACCTGGTGATTCCGTTTAAGCTCGGCCGCGACGACGTTATGGCCGCGCTCAAAGAGCACTACAAGGGCAAGATCCTGCTGCCCAAGAGCTTTGTCACCGGCAACCACATCGACGAAGTCCAAGGCGTTTACGTGCCGTTTTGGCTTTACGGCGCCCGCGTGGACGGCGAAGTGTACTTTAATGCGACCAACGAGACCGTGACCGAGGAATCCGACCGCACCGTCACGACCACCGACCACTACGACGCCTACCGCAAGGGAAACATCTCGTTTAAGCGCGTGCCTGTCGACGGATCGTCCAAGATGCCCGACGGCCACATGGACGCCATCGAGCCGTTTGACTACGATGCCCTGCGCCCGTTTTCGGTCGCGTATATGCCCGGCTACATCGCCAACCGCTACGACGAGGACTGCGAAACCTGCAAGGCACGCGCCGAACGCCGCATGGAGGAAAGCACGATCTCGGCCCTGCGTGAAACCGTCGTCGCGAATATGACGATGCCACGGTCGAGAGCAAGCAGCTCGACTACGCCTGGGAAGACAGCGACTACGCCCTGTTCCCCGTCTGGATGCTCTCTACCTCGTGGAACGGCAAGAGCTACCTGTTCGCTATGAACGGCCAGACCGGCCGCATGGTCGGCGAGCTCCCCTGCTCCAAGCCCAAGCTCATTATCGCCTCGCTGCTGTTCTTTGTGATCGGATTTGTCCTCTCCCAGATTCTCTTTATGGGCGAATACGCCTTCGATCCGAATTACCTCACCTTTGATATCGAGGGCATCCTCATCAACATCGTGGCGCCGCTGATCATCGTAATCATCGGAGACGTGCTGCTGGTAGGCCAGCTCAAGACGGCCAACGAGGCGACCCACGCCGACGAGTACTGCGGTGAGCTCGACCTGGTCGAGAAGCACGACACCTTCAGCCACACCGAGACCACCGTTGTCATGAAGGACGACAAGGACGACTAAGCAATCCGACCGATACCACCCGGCCTTTGACGAGAAAGGAAAATCACCATGGGACTCTTGAAAGCTGGATTGGGAGCTGCCGGCGGCGTCATGGCCGACCAGTGGAAGGAATTTATCTACTGTGAATCGATGCCCGCTGACGTCTTGGCCTGCAAGGGCAGCAAGCGCACCGGCGGCCGCAGCTCCAACACACACGGCGAGGACAACGTCATCTCCAACGGCTCCGTCATCGCCGTCAACGACGGCCAGGGCATGCTCGTGGTGCAAAACGGCAAGATCATCGAAGTCGCACTGGAGCCCGGCGAGTTCGTCTTCGATACCGGCAGCGAGCCGAGCGTCTTTAGCGGCAACCTGGGCGACTCCATCAAGGAGACCTTCGCCAATATCGGCAGCCGCTTTACCTTCGGCGGCGACGCGGGCAAGGACCAGCGCGTCTACTTCATTAACACCAAGGAGATTATCGGCAATAAGTACGGCACTGCCTCGCCCGTGCCCTTCCGCGTGGTCGACAACAACATTGGCCTGGACGTCGACATCTCCGTGCGCTGCAACGGCGAGTATTCGTACCGCATCACCAACCCGCTGCTGTTCTACACCAATGTATGCGGCAACGTGACCGATAGCTACACGCGCGACAAGATCGACAGCCAGCTTAAGTCCGAGCTGCTCACCGCCCTGCAGCCCGCCTTTGCCAAGATCTCGGAGATGGGCATCCGCTACAGCGCCATCCCCGGCCACACCACCGAGCTCGCCCGCGCGCTCAACGAGGTCCTCTCCGCCGACTGGCGCGACCTGCGCGGCGTCGAGATCGTGAGCTTTGGCGTCAACTCCATCGCCGCCTCGCAAGAAGACGAGCAGATGATCAAGGACTTGCAGAAGGCTGCGGTCATGCGCGACCCCACCATGGCGGCAGCCAACCCAAACGGCGCGATGGCCGGCTTTATGGGCATGGGCATGGCAGGCGGCATGGGCGGCATGAACGCCAGTCAGCTGTTCGCCGCCGGCCAGGCGCAGCAGCAGGCTGCCCCGCAGCCGGCACCTGCCCCCGCCCCGGCACCGGCTCCCGCCGCCGCGCCTGCGGCCGGCACGTGGACCTGCAGCTGCGGCGCCACCAACACCGGCAAGTTCTGCCCCGAGTGTGGCAGCCCCGCACCCGCCCCGGCACCGGCCAAGTGGTTCTGCCCCAACTGCGGTAGCGAAAACGGCGGCAAGTTCTGCAGCAACTGCGGAACGCCCAGGCCCTAGCCCCTCTATCTGGTAATTGGCGGGGGATCCGCCGCCCCCGCTCCTGCTTCTATGGGTTTCGTTCGATTAAGGAGGACACCATGAAGACAACGTTCAAAAAGTCCGTACTCGCATTCCTGACATGCGTCCTGGCGCTCGCCTTTGCCCTGACGGGCTGCAGCGGCGGCGCCAAAGACCCCAAGGCCGACTTCGTCGGCAGCTGGGAACTCTCGGGTGGAACCGTGGATGGCGAAGAGCTGACCGATGAGTACATGAAGATGCTCGAGGATTGGGGTGTCCACTGCGTCCTGATTCTCGACGAGGACGGTACAGGCGCCCTCGATCTGTTCCTTGAGGTTGTCGACCTTAAATGGGAGGCAAAGGACGCCACCACCGTAACGATCACCGCCGAAGACGAGTCACACGACATGAAGCTCAAGGACGGCAAACTCATCCTCGAAGAGGATGACGGCAATCTTGTCTTTACCAAGTCCGACAAGGATCTGTCCGGCACGGTGAAGAAGGATCGCGAGGCGGCCGAAAAGGAAGAGGAGATCGATGAGGCCGTCGAAGACGACGACGTCCAGCGCGTCGAAATCTCCCCCGCCGTCACCGTCGCCGATGACGATCTGTGCACCATCACCATCACCGAGAAGTTCAAGGACGACTGGGGCGACATCGGCTTTGTCGTCAACATCACCAACAAGAGCGACAAGGACCTGACCTTCTACGCCCCCAGCGGTAAGACCAACGTCAACGGCACCATGAAGGAACCCTGGTTCTCGGCTCACCTGATGCCCGGCACCAACGCCACCGAGGAATTCACGTTCTCGAGCGGCGAGCTCGATAGCCTCGACGACCTGGTCAACACGACCATCGGCATCGACGCCTACCTGACCGATTCCTACGAGGATGTCGCCTCCTACAGCGCAACCATCGCGTAACGGCAGACCACGACAGCCGCGGATTGGCGGACACATCCGCGCACATGCCAGACGGGGCC
>USHA01000092.1 GCA_900554325.1 uncultured Collinsella sp. | reverse complement strand
GACGTGTGCTCTTCCGATCTAATCTGAAGGACCGCTTTTGACGCAGCAGTTTACGATTTCCGTATCCCGACCGGATGGGACGCCCATCCCCGTCGTCGTTACCAAAAAGCGCGTCAAGAACTTCAACCTACGCGTCTCATCGAGCGGTGAGGTCCACGCCAGCGCGCCGCTCGGCGCCAGCCGCGAGCGTATCGAAGCGTTTGTGAAGCGCAACAGCGCCTGGATTATCAGCCGACTTGCCCAGCGCGAGCAACGTCAGACGACGGCACAGGAGTCGCTCAGCCCCCACTCGATCATTGCACTTTGGGGCAAGCCCATCACGGTACAGGATGCACTCGACCACAACTTTGAGCCACCCGCACCGCGGCCCAAGCAGGCTACCTTCGCAAGTTTTATGGGTACCGACGAGCCAGACGAACGTCCGCAGGCCAAGTGGAACGCGACCCTCGACGGCTTAACGCCCAGTGAGATCCAAGCCCATATTGACCAGCTCTATACGTCCGAGGTCACATCGGCACTGCGCGATATTGTGCACGCATACGAAATCGCAATGGGTGTCGCCGTTTCCCGCGTTTCCGTACGCAGCATGAAAACGCGTTGGGGCTCCTGCACGCCCAAATCCGGCGCCGTTCGCATCGCACGAGAACTTGCCGCCTACCCCGTCGAATGCCTCGACATGGTTGTCGCCCACGAGCTCGTCCACTTGCTCGAGCCAAGCCACAATCAGCGGTTTCACGCGCTGCTCGACACGTACTGCCCCAACAACAGGGCTCTGTCGCAGCGGCTCAAAAAACCGCCCGCCAACGAGCTCTAGAGTCGGTTAGCGCACGCGCTCGATCTCGACACCGCAGCTTGCCAGGGGAAGACCGACGGGCGCCCAAGGCTTATCGAGCTTAACACGCACGCCAAGCAGCAGGGGGTAACGACGTAGCAGCATCGAGGCCACACCCTCGGCTGCAGCCTCGATGAGCTTAAACGTATGCTCGCGCAGATAGCCATCGACATCGTGGCACACCGAGCCATAGTCAATCGAGGCGTCCAGGTTATCGTGCTCCCCCGCTGCACGCAGGTCGGCATAGAGCACCAAGGACACGATGAACTTCTGGCCCAGCGCGTTCTCCTCGGGATACACGCCGTGGTTGGCAAAGACTTCGAGACCTTCAACGGTGATGCGGTCGGCATGGCGCAGATCGTCATAGCTCACGTGGGGTACCGCCGTTGCGGTGGATATTTCGCCCCTTCCACGGCGGGCGAGCTCGGCACCTTCAGTCTTGGTTGCATTCTCGGGCAGTTTCTTATTGCTCATCGCGATCGTCTCCTTCGTTTAGAACCCCGACCGCGCAAACTAACTACACGCGAATCGACAGGTTCTTTTTATCATCGCTCCAGTTGCAAGCATTGCGCGCGGGGCATGCAAAGCAGGCGCGCGACGCTTTATCGGCCGCATAGAGCAGACGCTCAAGCGGTTGGCTGTTCACGCGCAGCTTTCGATGGCCCAGAATGGCCGTCTTAATGGCTGCGGCATCGGCCGGCTCAAACGCCACATCATCGGGCATGCCGCCGAGAATCGCATCAGCGACGCGTTCGCTTGCAACATCATGGGATATACCCGATTCATACTGTTCATCTTTGCCGATATCGTGAAGAAGTGCCGTGGCGTAGATGACCTCGCGGTCAAATTCGAGCTGTTCCTCGAGATTCTTGATCCACATAATGCGAGCGACATCGAGCAGATGGTCAATACCGTGGCGGCAGAAGATGCGCCCCGATTCCAACTGCGCAATGTTGCCCAGGTGCCGCCGAAACAGCCCGTTGGCACAAATGTAATCAATGCGAGGCATGGCATCAAAGGGGGCCAGGCCCGAAGCCATGAAGCCGCGACGCGGCGTCCCCTCATCGGTCTTCGATGTAAAGTCGTTGACGACCCTCATGCTAACGGCCCAGCATCCTAAAGAACCGCTCCTCGAGCGCGGGATCGGTCTCAAAGACGCCGCGGCGAGCGAGCGTCACGGTCTTGGTGCCAGGCTTTTGCACGCCGCGCATGGTCATGCACATATGCTCAGCCTCCATGAGCACAATCGCTCCCTGGGGAGCGAGATACTCCATGAGGGCATCGGCAACCTGTGCGCACAGCTGCTCCTGCAGCTGCAGACGACGGGCGTAGACCTCAACCGTGCGGGCAAGCTTAGAGAGCCCTGCGACACGGCCGTTGGGGATATAACCAATGGCGGCCTTGCCATAAAACGGCAGCAGATGATGTTCGCACAGCGAGTAGAACGTGATGTCGCGCTCGATAACCAAGTCGTTCGAAGCGACGGCAAAAGTTTTGGACAGATGCTCCTCGGCACTCTGGTCCATACCGCCGGCAATCTCGCCATACATACGGGCGACGCGTGCCGGAGTCTCCAGCAGGCCCTCACGAGTTGGGTCCTCGCCTATACCTTCAAGCAGCAGCTTAATGGCAGTCTCGACTTTTTCCTGATCGACCATCTGGGCCTCACTTTTTTCGATTTCGCGTTCGCGCTATGGTACCACGCCCTCCGGCATCGGCCGCAAGCTACATAGTATGGGTCGAATAGACCGGATCGTCCCGCCAAAGCTCCACAGCATCGCAAAGCGAAACGCCCTCACGTGCAGCACGAGCGCGCGTGGCGTTCATGTCGATCACGCGCTGATTACTCGAGCCCCTAAAGCGCAACGAGATATCGTACAGGTCCTGAACAAACGGACCGTCCACCAGCATGTCGAGGCAGGCAAGGATACGGTCCGTCACCTCGGTATGGTGACGACCGCCCGGCATAAGCTCCTCGAGTACGTCGCCAGTAAAGCACCAAATGGTCTTTCCCGACCCCGCAGGATAGGCCGCACGCACGCGTTCAATAAAGTCAACAAGCCCCGCCTGATTCTCGGGCTCCATGGGCTCGCCGCCCAAAATCGTCAAGCCATCGATAAAGGGATGATCGAGACTCTCGATAATTTTGTCCTCGACGGCGCGATCGAACGGCTCGCCCGCAGCAAAGTCCCACGCGACAGAGTTAAAGCAGTTCTTGCACCCACGACGGCACCCACTCACAAACAGAGAAGTACGAACGCCTTCCCCATCAGCAATGTCGAAATACTTAATGTTCGCGTAGTTCATAGGTAACTCTCCCGGGAGGCCGGGACATATCATCCCGTCCTCAAACATTCTCGGCCTTCGGCCTGCGAAACTGTGGGCGGGACGATATGTCCCGGCCTCATGCAAAGGGTAACTCAATGAACGAAGCGAACATCGAGCATAGGGTTCGAGGTCCAATAAAAACTATGTTGCAGCTCAACCGTCATCACAAGCAAAGCGTTGTTGCAAGTCAACTCATTTCCGCTAAGAACTTCGAGGAGTGAGCAGACCGCATGCTGCATCTCAGCTACATCACCTTGGCTGCCCCGTAGCGAGGCCCCGGACCTTTACTCGATATGAGTTCCGCACGAACAGGAGGCGCCAGTGGCGCCTCCGTCGTGAGCCAGGACTGTCCGAAATAGCGAGTAAAGATCCGGGGCCTCGCTACGGGGCAGCCTGGGATAGTTATTAGAGATGCAGCACGCGGTCGCGGATCTCCTCGGTTCGACCCTGGTTCCAGAACTGGGTACCGATGTAACCACACGTACGGCGGGCGACGTTCATCTTCTCCTGATCGCGGTTGCCGCAGTTGGGGCACTCCCACACCAGCTTGCCGTCATCCTCGACAATCTTGATCTCGCCGTCGTAGCCGCACACCTGACAGTAGTCACTCTTGGTGTTGAGCTCGGCGTACATGATGTTGTCGTAGATGTACTGCATCACGCGAATGACAGCCTTGAGGTTGTCCTGCATGTTGGGAACCTCGACGTAGGAGATAGCGCCGCCCGGCGAAAGCTGCTGGAACATACCCTCGAACTTAAGCTTGTCGAAGGCATCGATCTCCTCGGACACGTGGACGTGATAGCTGTTAGTGATGTAGCCCTTGTCCGTCACGCCCGGGATAATGCCAAAACGACGCTGCAGGCACTTGGCGAACTTGTAGGTCGTCGACTCCAACGGCGTGCCGTACAGCGAGAAATCGATGTCGCTCGCAGCCTTCCACTCCGCGCACTTGTCGTTCATGTGCTGCATGACGGCCATGGCAAACGGCGTGCCCTCCTTCTCGGTGTGGCTGTGACCCGTCATGTACTTGACGCACTCATACAGACCGGCGTAACCCAGGCTGATGGTGGAATAGCCGCCCACGAGCAGTTTGTCGATCGTCTCACCCTTCTTAAGGCGCGCCAGGGCGCCGTACTGCCAAAGGATCGGCGCGGCATCCGAAAGCGTGCCCATCAGGCGCTCATGGCGGCACAGCAGGGCCCGGTGGCACAGCTCAAGGCGCTCATCGAAGATCTTCCAGAACTTGTCCATATCCTGGTGCGAGCTCAACGCGACATCGGGCAGGTTAATGGTTACAACACCCTGGTTAAAGCGACCATAGTACTTAGGCTTGGTCGGGTCATAGTTCAGCGCGTTGGCAACATTGTTAAAGCCGTTGCCCGAGCGATCGGGCGTCAGGAAACTGCGGCAACCCATGCAGGTGTAGCAATCGCCGTTGCCGGCGCTCTCGCCCTTCGACAGCTTGAGCTCGCGCATCTTCTTCTCGGAGATGTAGTCGGGCACCATGCGCTTGGCGGTGCACTTGGCAGCCAGCTGGGTCAGGTAGAAGTACGGGGAATTCTCGTGAACGTTATCGTCCTCGAGTACATAGATAAGCTTGGGGAATGCCGGGGTAATCCACACGCCGGCCTCGTTCTTAACGCCCTCGTAGCGCTGGCGAAGCGTCTCCTCCACAATCATGGCAAGGTCGTGCTTCTCCTGAGGCGTACGGGCCTCGTTAAGATACATAAAGACCGTCACGAACGGCGCCTGGCCATTCGTGGTCATAAGGGTCACGACCTGATACTGAATCGTCTGGACGCCGCGACGGATCTCATCGCGCAGGCGATCCTCAACGACCTCGCGAACCTTCTCGGCAGATGCCGAGACACCGAGCTCCTCAAGCTCGCGAGCGACCTCGCCGCGAATCTTCTGACGGCTCACCTCAACAAAGGGGGCAAGATGGGTCAGCGAGATGGACTGGCCGCCGTACTGGGAAGAAGCAACCTGGGCGATGATCTGCGTCGCGATGTTGCAAGCGGTCGAGAAGCTGTGCGGCTTCTCGATCAGCGTGCCCGAGATAACAGTGCCGTTCTGGAGCATGTCCTCCAGGTTCACCAGATCGCAGTTGTGCATGTGCTGGGCAAAGTAATCCGAATCGTGGAAGTGGATCAGGCCCTCATTATGGGCATCCACGATCTCCTGGGGCAGCAGCACGCGCTGAGTCAGGTCCTTGGAGATCTCGCCGGCCATGTAGTCGCGCTGAACGGAGTTGACGGTCGGGTTCTTGTTGGAGTTCTCCTGCTTGACCTCTTCGTTATTGCACTCAATCAACGACAGGATCTTGTCATCGGTCGTGTTCTTCTGGCGCTTCAGGCTCTGAACATAACGATAGATGATGTAGTGGCGGGCAACCTCGTAGCAGTCGAGACGCATGATCTCGTCCTCGACCAAATCCTGGATCTCCTCGACCGAAACGGTGTGTCCGGCATTCTCACATGCCTCGGCAACGTTTTGTGCCGCATAAACCACCTGACGGTCGGTTAGACGAGAGCTCTCCTCGACCTCCAAGTTTGCGGCGCGGATGGCATTGACGATCTTATCGATGTCAAAGACAACCTCGGTGCCGCTGCGCTTGATGATCTTCATCCTCTTGCCTCTTTCGCCTCGTAGTCTCATTGCGCTTCAGAGCCAAACGATGCCCGGCAGAGCTTGCCCCTGTCTTGCGGCGCCGTCGCGCAATCTGTGTTCTCGATAAACCATAGGCCCTCATGCGGACAATCCTCGCGGCCGATCAAGCGGCTCAAAGGCGTGTCCAAATGGGGCGAATAAGGTCTTCGTTCTCTGTCCGCCATCTATCATACGACAAAGAGGCATCTATATCCTGTATTCTTTTTTTAGGTCAAACACAACATATAGTGTTTCAGCAGGTCAAAGCAATTAGTCATTTTGCAGACGCATTAAAAATGAGGGGCATTTGACAAGTCGGTAAAACGTTACCAACACGGCTACCTGCATGGCAGTTATAAAACCCCCTTAGTCAAGCCGCTGACAAATCCTACCAAAACCAAGCCGCTCACGCCAAAAGAATCCAAAAGATTATGCTTGACCAACATGTTGCGGTCACGGTCGGCCAGAACGTATGCAATCTGCCGGCACCTCTACGGGGACCTTGGATCAATATTTGGTGGCATATTTGACGGCGTGCTTGGTAGCAAAACAAAACAGCCCAGAGGACATAGCCTCTGAGCTGCGAACATTTGGTGGGCGT
>USHA01000091.1 GCA_900554325.1 uncultured Collinsella sp. | reverse complement strand
GCAGGCCTGGTGCACCGGGTAGGTGAGCAGAAGGCCGGTGAGCTCGTGGCCCGAGGCCTCCATTTCGGCCTTGACCGTGGGGTTGCGCGCCAGCTCGGCCTCGGACACCAGCGACAGGAACGGCAGCATGAGCTGGTTGGCGGCGGGCACGGCGGAGTGCGCGTAGATCATGGTCTTGTTGGGGTCGATACCGCAGGCAAGGTAGTCCATGACCATGTTGTACACGTTGTCCTGGATGTGCTCGGTGGTGTCGCGGTCGGTGATGACCTGGTAGTCGGCGATGAGCACGTTGGTCTTGGCGCCCATGTTCTGCAGCTCCACGCGGCCTTTGAGGGTGCCGAAGTAGTGACCCAGGTGCAAGCGTCCGGTCGGGCGATCACCGGTGAGCATGGTGAACTTCTCGGGCGTATTGGCCAAGCCCTCGCGAATGGCGTTGCTCTTTTGCAGCGCGACTTCGTAGCTGTTCTCGTTTGGCATGATTGCTCCTAACGTATGTTCATGGGTCAAGATGATAACGCGTTTATTGGAGGGGCGGGGCGTAAGTAGGCGAGGGGCGGGAGAGGGGTGGCTTGTGCGATGGGCGCGGCGCGGCCGCGCTTGGCCAACGGTGCCTTGGCACATCCTCGGCAGCTTGCCCTAGAGCTTGTGGTGGCGCTCTTCTTTGCGCTCCTCGGCTGCCTGCTCCTCCTGCTTAAAGGCGGGGTCGTCGGGGGTGACGAGCTCGTCCTCGTGCGTGCGCTTGTTGTAATGGTGGCGCAGCACGGGCTCAAACAGGTGCAGGTGCTTGGCGAAGGCCGCCGAGCCAATGGCGAGCACGGTAAAGATGAGCACGCGCATGGGCACCTCGACCTGGTTAATCGCGGCGGCGCCGGCCGAAAGCATGATGCACCAGGCATAGATGAGCAGCACGGCCTGTTTTTGGTTGTAGCCTTCTTGGATCAGGCGGTGGTGGATGTGGCCCTTGTCGGCCTGTCCGATGCTAATGTGGGCGCGCCTGCGGCGCACGATGGCGCTAAACGTGTCGATGATGGGCACGCCGGCAACGATGAGCGGGATGATAAGCGAGGTGAGCGCGGCGGTGCGGCTCACGTTGAGCAGCGAGATGGAGCCCAGTGCAAAGCCCAGAAGCAGCGACCCCGAGTCGCCCAAGAAGATGCTTGCGGGGTTGAAGTTGTAGCGCAAAAAGGCCAGACAGGCGCCAAAGAGCGCAATGGAGAGCGCGGCGGCGTCGATGCGGCCCGAAAGAACGGCCATCGAAAACATGGTGAACGAGGCGATGCCGCAGATGCCCGTGGCCAAGCCGTCGAGGCCGTCGATGAGGTTAATGATGTTGGTGAATGCCACCAGATAGATTACGGTGATGGGGTAGGCGAGCCATCCGAGTATGATCTCGCCGGGGGCAAACGGGTTGACGATGACGCCGATTTTTAGGCCGCCGATACAGGCGATGAGCGCGGCGAGGACCTGTCCGGCCAGCTTTTGCTTGGGCTTGAGCTGGAAGACGTCGTCGATAGCGCCGGTCGCAAAGATGACAGTAAAGGAGAGCGCCAGCATGGGATAGCTAATGTGAAGGCGCGGGTGCGGCACCAGGACGGGTGGCCAGCCTAGGTGCCAGGTGCCTAGGATTTGCACAATGCAGGCAACGACCAGGCCCAAAAACACCGCCGTTCCGCCCAAACGCGGGATGGGCTTGGTGTTGATGCGGCGCTTAGAAGGATAGTCGACGGCATCGAGCTTAATTGCCAAGCGCTTGACCAGGGGCACCGCGAGGAAGGTCGTGATAAAGGCCGCCGCTGCCACGCATAGGTACGGTATGTAGCTCGGGGATGAAGCCATGAATCTAAAAACCGCCAAGCGTCGAAGGAAAAGGTCAGAAGAACGCCATGCGCAAAGGGCATAGCCGAACCATGATACTCGACCGAGGGGGGTGCATGGAATTGCACGCAGCGATAATCACGCGCTTACCAGATATTGGGATGTTGTCGATGGCTTGTCGGGATGCCGGCGGGGATCCCTATGGACTGTAATGGTGATTTTCGGCAAAAGAAAACCGCCCCCCACGTTACGAAAATGAACCCACCTAAAACAGGTGGGTGCCCTCATCGACTGTTCCAGCGTCCTTAACAACGAAGGATACCTGTACTAGGTACGACTGTGTGGGCTCCCTAAATAAACGCGACGGTTCACCCAGTTGCTCCGCGGGGGGCGGAATACCTACATCATAAAGCGGCACTTTATCGATTCCAGTCTTGACATTACAAAAATCGTGTCGGACGATTACGGCGCTTGGGGCTCGAGCCGTCTGTGCGGTTAGTCCTTTTGCGTTTGAGCTGCTGAATCGTTGTTTTGGAGCATGTTTTTATGCCGACGTCGTTGACCGAACTTTTTTCGCCCGCCTGCCATTTGTGTCCGCGCCGTTGCGGTGCGGCGCGCGATGAGGGCGCGCGCGGCGTATGCGGTGCTAACGACACGCTCAGGGTGGCCCGCGCGGCGCTTCATATGTGGGAGGAGCCGCCTATCTCGGGCGAGGCCGGTTCGGGCACGATCTTCTTTAGCGGTTGCTCGCTTAAATGTATCTACTGCCAGAACCACGAGATCTCGACCGGCAATTTTGGCCTTGAGATTTCGCCTGAGCGCCTGGTCGAGATTATGCTGGAACTGCAGGACCAGGGTGCCAACAACATCAATTTGGTGACGGCGACGCACTATGCGCACCTGTTGCCTGCCGCGATTGCCGCGGCACGGATGCGCGGGCTGGTCATCCCGATCGTCTACAACACGAGTGGTTACGAGCGTGCGAGTGCCGTGGCGGCGCTGGGCGACCTGGTCGATGTGTGGCTCACCGACTTTAAATATGCCGATGCCGGGCTTGCGCAGTCGCTTTCTCATATTAAGGACTACCCGCGCGTGGCCGTGTCGGGTCTGGCCCAGATGGCGCGCGAGATCGATCGCCGCGGGGGAGAGTTGGTGGATGAGGGCGGGCTCATGAAGCGCGGCATCATCGTGCGCCACCTGGTGCTTCCGGGGCATGCGGACGATTCGTGTCGCGTGCTGGACCTGGTGTGGCAGACGGTGGGCGACGTGCCGATCTCGGTCATGAACCAGTACACGCCCAATGCGCTCATGCGCGAGCAGGGCGGCGACCTGGCACGCGCCGTGACGCGCGAGGAGTACGAGCAAGTACTCGACCATGCCGACGACCTGGGCTTTACGACGATGTTCTGGCAAGAGGGCGGCGCGGTAGACGAGAGCTTCACCCCGGCCTTCGACACCACCGGTGTTCTTACCAGCGCAAAGTAGTGCGTTCGTCGATGATTTTTCTGGGACGGGGGATAAATAATCATCGGGTGGCTCGGGCGTTCGAAAAGTAGTCAAAACAGCCCCGTCCCAAAAAGACTGGGTATTGGGCGTTGACAGTTGGCGAGCCGTAGGTAAAATATCAACTTGTCCTGGGGACGTAGCTCAGTTGGGAGAGCGCTGCCGTCGCATGGCAGAGGCCGAGGGTTCGACTCCCTTCGTCTCCACCCTTGGATTTGATAAGCCGCTGACATTGTGTCGGCGGCTTTTTTTAAAAGAAAGGGCTGTACCATGGCCGAGCTTGAGTCCCAACCATTGTCCGACGAGGAGCGCGCTGAGTTGGAAGAGCTCCGCGCCGAGAAGGCCCGCCGCGAGGCTCGGGAAGAGGCCCGTCGCGAGCGTGAGGAGCTGGCTGCCCTGCGTGCCGAGCGCGAGAAGGCCGAGGAGGTCGCCTCGAACGCCGCATCCGAGCGCAAGCCCGCACCCGCACCCAAGCCCGCTGCTGCGAAGCCTGTACCCGCCGCGCCCAAACCTCAGCCTAAAAAGGCCGCTCGTCCCAAGTCCGTCGAGCCCAAGCCGAGCCGTGACGAGATGACCTTTGCCCAGCGCATGGTTACCTCCAAGGAACCTACGGGCGAGAACGAGATCCCTGGCATGGCGCCGGCTCAAAAAATCATCATTGTCCTTGCCCTCATCGCGTTTGTCATCTTTATGGGCTACACGATCCTGACCAGCATGGGCCTGCTCTAACCTATTTGCATCGGGCGTTATGTCCGCATCCTCTGCTCTCGTCTAACCCTCAAATTCTGTACCACACATCCGAAAGGTCGCCCCATGGCTTTGACCGACATCTCGCATCCCACCGACATTGCAATGCTCACCGATCTGTACGAGCTCACTATGGCCCAGGGCCTGTTGGAGAGCGGCAAGGCCAATGAGCAGGGTTGTTTTACCGCGTTTTACCGCGACCATCCCTTTGGCAGCGCCTATGCCGTCATGTGCGGCACCGCCGAGCTGCCCGAGCTGGTCGAGAACCTGCGCTTTACGCCCGAGGATATCGACTACCTCGCATCGCTTGAGGCCCCGGCCGGCGGCGCGATGTTTAAGTCCGCATTCCTCGACTATCTGCGCGATTTTCGTGCGCATGTAAACATCGACGCCGTGCCCGAGGGCGAGCTCGTCTTTCCGCGCGAGCCCATGGTGCGCGTCACCGGCCCGTCGCTGGAGTGCCAGCTGCTCGAGACCGCGCTGCTCAACATCGTCGGCTTCCAGACGCTCGTCGCCACCAAGACGGCGCGCGTGGTACTGGCCGCCGATGGTCGCCCCGTCGCCGAGTTTGGCCTGCGCCGTGCACAGGGTCCCGATGGCGGTTTGGCTGTTGCGCGCGCAAGCTATGTGGCCGGCTGCTCGTCCACGTCCAACGTGCTTGCCGGGCGCCGTTACGGCATCCCCGTCTTTGGCACACACGCGCACAGCTGGGTGATGAGCTTCGATTCCGAGCTCGAGGCCTTCCGCGCCTTTGCCAAGTCGAGCCCCAAGAATTGCACGCTGCTCATTGACACCTACGACGTGCGCGAGGGCTGCGAGCATGCCATTACGGTTGCCAAGGAGATGGAGGCGGCGGGCGAGCGCCTGTCGGCCATTCGCATCGACTCTGGCGACCTCGCCAAGCTCTCCAAGTATGTGCGCGGCCGTTTTGATGCCGAGGGCCTGCCTTATGTGGGGATCTCGGTTTCTAACGATCTTGACGAGTATACGATTCAGTCGCTGCTCGACCAGGGCGCGCCCATCGACAGCTTTGGCGTGGGCACCAAGCTCGCGACCTGCTACGATCAGCCGGCGCTGGGCGGCGTGTACAAGCTTTCCGCCCGCCGTGCGAGCGAGGCAGACCCATGGACGCCGGTGGTCAAGCTCTCCGAGCAGCCCTACAAGCGCACGATCCCGGGTGTGCAACGCGTGCGCCGTTATTACGACGGATTTGGCGGCCCGGTCTGCGACATGATCTACGACGAGGACCATCTGGCGGGGGAGGGCTCCGCGCGCGGCAATACCCTCGTGGCCGTGAATGATGCCGCCCTGGTGACCGACGTGTCCGAACTTGAGTATCGCGAGCTGCTGGTGCCGATCGTGCGCGATGGCAGTGCGGTGGCTCCGCGTGAGAGCATCCAGGACGCGCGCGAGCGCTGTGCTTGGGCGCTCGATCATCTGGACGCAGCTTTCAAGCGCTTCCTGTACCCGCAGACCTATGTGGTGGGCATGGAGCAGGGCCTGGCTCAGGTGCGCGACGAGCTCGTGCGCAAGAACATGGCCGCGGCTTCGGCTTTCCCCTGGGCTCACTAATTCTTTGGGCGGTAGGGGCGAGTCACGCTCCCTTGGCCGCCAGCTCGGCCGTTCGCTGAACAGTTGATTGGTTTGACGTATGACGACTTCTTATAAAACGATGGTGGTAAAGATCGGTTCGTCCACGGTGGTGGGCGCCGATGGCAAGGTCAACCGCGCCTTTATCGGCGGACTTGCCGATCAAGCCGCAGCGCTGCGCAAGCTCGGCTGGCGTCTGGTCGTGGTGAGCTCGGGCGCTATTGCCTGTGGCTATCCCGTGTTGGGCTTCGACCGCAAGCCGGTCGGCGACCTTCCGAGCCTGCAGGCCTGCGCCTCGGCTGGTCAGTGCATCATCTCGTCGGCCTACGACGAGGAGTTCCATGCGCGCGACCTGCTCACCTCGCTCGTACTGCTCACGCGCCACGACACGGCCCGCCGCACGTCCTACCTGCATGCACGCGACGCCCTGCTGCGCCTGGTGGAGCTGGGCGTGGTGCCGGTCGTCAACGAGAACGATACCGTCACCGTCGACGAGATCAAGTTTGGCGACAACGACACGCTGGCGGCGCTTGTGAGCTGCCTGGTTTCTGCCGATCTGTGCGTGACGCTCTCGGACATCGATGGCCTCTATACCGCCAATCCGCACGAGGACCCCACGGCCGATTTCGTCCCGGTCGTGCATAAGATCGATGCCAAGATTATCGCCTCGGCAGGCGATTCTTCGACTTCGGTGGGCACGGGCGGCATGATCACCAAGATTCGCGCGAGCCGCATCCTGATGACGGCGGGTATTCAGAGCGTGATTTGCTCGGGCGAGGAGCCCGATGCGCTCGTGCGCCTCGCCCGCGGCGAGAGCGTGGGCACGCTGTTCGATCCGCCGGCGGAGCGTCTGGACATCGCACCCCGCAAGCTGTGGATCGCACTGGGCGACAAGGCACATGGCTCGGTGACGGTTGACGACGGAGCCGCGAAGGCGCTGGTCAGCCGTGGCTCTTCCTTGCTTGCGGTGGGTATTCGCGAGGTCGATGGCCAGTTTGCCGAGGGCGATGTGCTCGATGTGTGCGATCCGAGCGGTATGGTCGTCGCCCGCGGTATCGCCGAGGCCGATTCGGACGTGCTGGAACTTGCCGCCGGCCGCCGCCAGGACCAGATCGTCAGCAACCGTCTCCTCGCGGACCTGGCCGAGAAGCCGGCGATACACCGAGATAATTTAATCGTCTTCGCCTAACGGGTCGACGCTGCGCGCCGCCCAGAGCGACAATTTGTCATTCAAAAGGCGAGGCATGACCATCAGGTCTATG
>USHA01000090.1 GCA_900554325.1 uncultured Collinsella sp. | reverse complement strand
TCGGCTTCGACGCCTTCGGCCTGCCCGCCGAGAACGCCGCCATCAAGCACAACACGCAGGCTGCCGCCTGGACGTATAAGAATATGGACCAGGCGCTCGCCACGATGAAGCGTATGGGCTTCTCCTACGATCTGGATCGCATGGTCAAGACCTGCAGCCCCGACTACTACCGCTGGGGTCAGTGGATCTTTGAGAAGATGTGGGAAAAGGGCCTGGTTTACCGCAAGAAGAACCCGGTCAACTGGTGCCCTAAATGCAAGACCGTTCTGGCCAACGAGCAGGTCACCGAGGGCAAGTGCTGGCGCTGCGGCACCGAGCCCGAGAAGCGCGACCTTGAGCAGTGGTACTACAAGATTACCGAGTACTCTCAGGAGCTGCTCGACGACCTGGAGAAGCTCCCCGGCTGGCCCGAGCGCGTCAAGCAGATGCAGGCCAACTGGATTGGCCGCTCCGAGGGCGCCGAGGTCGACTTTACCCTGTGCGACAAGGACGGCGAGCCCATCGAGGGCGAGGAGGGTAAGATCACCGTCTTCACCACGCGAGCCGACACGCTCTTCGGTGTCTCCTTCTTTGTCCTGGCTCCCGAGTACGCCCGTCTGCATGAGCTCGTTGAGGGCACGGAGTACGAAGAGGCCGTCACCAAGATCGTCGAGGACTCCAAGCATATCTCTGCCGTCGAGCGTGCCCAGGGCACCCTCGAGAAGCACGGTGCCTTTACCGGCCGCTACGTGGTGAACCCCGTCAACGGCGAGAAGGTCCCCGTGTGGGTTGCCGATTATGTCGTTGCCGACTACGGCACCGGCGCCGTCATGGCCGTTCCCTGCGGCGACCAGCGCGACTTTGAGTTTGCCCGCAAGTATGACCTGCCTATTGTGCCGATCATCCTGGATGATGACGACCGCGCTGCCGTCGAGGCCAGCGGCGAGACCATCGATACCTTCCATGCCGAGACCGTCGACTGGGATTGCGCCCACGCTGCCGAGGGCACGCTTGTCCAGTCCGGCAAGTACACCGGCATGCGCGGCGGCAAGCATTCCGAGGGCGAGGCTGCGATCGTGGCCGACCTCGAGGCCATGGGCTGCGGCCGTCGTAAGGTCGAGTTCCGTCTGCGTGACTGGCTCATCAGCCGCCAGCGCTACTGGGGCAACCCCATCCCGGCCATCCACTGCGAGCACTGCGGTATCGTGCCCGTGCCCGAGGACCAGCTGCCGGTGACGCTGCCCGAGAACCTGGACCTGGGTGCCGGCGAGACCCTCGCCGAGTGCAAGGAGTTCTACGAGACCACCTGCCCGGTCTGCGGCCGCCCGGCCAAGCGTGAGACCGATACCATGGACACCTTCACCTGCTCCAGCTGGTATTACCTGCGCTATACCGACCCGCACAACACCGAGCTGCCCTTCTCCCGCGAGGCGGCTGACCGTTGGATGCCCGTCGATAACTACATCGGCGGCATCGAGCACGCCATTTTGCACCTGCTCTACAGCCGCTTCTTTACCAAGGCACTGCGCGACCTGGGCCTGCTGAGCGTTGACGAGCCCTTCACCAACCTGCTGTGCCAGGGTATGGTCAAGGACGAGAACGGCGATACCATGTCCAAGTCCAAGGGCAATGTCGTGCCTCCGAGCTCGGTCATCGAGCCCTACGGCGCCGACACCATGCGTTTGGCGATCCTGTTTATCGCCCCGCCCGAGAAGGACTTCGACTGGGATCCCAAGGCCGTTGAGGGCGCCAACCGCTTCATCAAGCGCGCCTGGCGTATCGTGTGGCAGCTCGTCCAGTCCGGCGACGCCAACGTGGCCTTTGACAAGTCCGCGCTCGACGAGACCGCGATGAAGCTCTACCGCGAGCGCCATCGCACCATTGCCAAGTGCACCGAGGACTTCGACCGCGGCCAGTTCAACACCGCGATCTCGGCCGTCATGGAGCTCGTCAACGCGGCGAGCGCCTACCTCAACGCCACCGAGGGCGCTGCCCGCGACAAGGCCCTGTGCTACGGCGTGGCCAAGGACATCGTGAGCGTCCTGGCGCCCATCTGCCCGTTCTGGGCCGACGAGCTGTGGCACGAGGCGCTCGGCTGCGAGGGCAACGCCTACACCGCCGCCTGGCCCGAGTTCGACCTGGCCGAGTCCATCGAGGACACGGTGCAGATCGTCGTCCAGGTGCTCGGCAAGGTCCGTGGCCGCATCGACGTGGCCCGCGATGCCTCCAACGAGGAAATGCAGGCTGCCGCCGAGGCTGCCGTCGCAAAGTGGCTCGAGGGCAAGACGGTCGTCAAGGCCATCTGCGTGCCCGGCAAGCTGGTCAACCTGGTTGTCAAGTAAGCGCTGCGCGCATAGCTGACGTGCTATAGGCGAGGGGCGATCCGGCTGGGTCGCCCCTCGTTTTTCATGCACCTGTCCTGGTGCCTACGGTTAATTGTTCTATTCTTGTGGAGAACCTGTGCTCACGCCGACCTGCGGGTTTGTGTTGTGGTTGCACGTTTGTGCAGGTATTGGTATAGTTTGCTTGCAAATGAAGTAGTAATTGAAAGAAGTGGGGTTTCGGCCCCGCTTCTTTTTTGTATGGATGGAGGTGCCGCAATGGTCAAGACCAAGACCGAGCAGGCGATCATCGACGCGCTCGAGGCCGTTGCTCCCCAGCACGATGTCGACATCGTCGACGTTGAGCTCGTGGGTGCCACCAAGGCCCCCTGCGTGCGTGTGCGTATCGAGGGTGCCGAGGGTCAGAGCCTGTCGCTCAACGACGTCACGGCCAACACCAAATGGGTCGGCGATGTGATTGAGGAGCTCGACCCCATTTCTTCGAGCTATACGCTCGAGGTGTCGAGCCCGGGTATGGCGCGCCCGCTGCGCCGCCCGTGCGACTTTGCCCGCTTTGTGGGCGAGAACTGCGAGCTCACCTCCACCGCCACCGAGGGCCGTCGCAAGTACGCCGGCAAGATTGCCGCCGCCACCGAGACGAGCGTGACCCTCGAGCTCGAGGACGGCGAGTCCGTTTCTCTCGATTTCTCTGATGTTAAAAAGTGCAAGTTGAAGCCCACCTACGACTTCAAGCCCGCGAAGGAAGGAAAGTAAGATGGCAGCATCCGACATGATGTCCGCCCTGATGGAGCTTTGCCAGGAGAAGCACATCGACCAGCTCTACCTGATCGACCGCCTGGAGCAGTCGCTTGCCAAGAGCTATGCCGAGATCCTGCATCTTGAGTGGGGCGCCAAGGTGACCATTGACCGCACCACCGGCAAGATCTACGTCTACCGTCTGGAGCCGATTGACGATTCCATGGACGAGGAGGGCAACTTCACCGAGTTCGAGGAGATCGACGTTACCCCCAAGAACACGAGCCGCATCGCCGCCCAGCACGCCAAGGCCGAGATCAACGCCATCGTGCGCAACTCCGCCCGCGAGCAGATCTACGAGGAGTTCTCCGGCCGCATCGGTGACCTCATCAGCGGTACCGTGCTGCAGTCCACGCCCGACTTCACGATCGTCAAGATTCGCGAGGGCGTCGAGGCCGAGCTGCCGCACTTCGACCAGCGCCGTTACGAGAACGAGCGCAACGAGCGTCCGATGGGCGAGCGCTACCTGCACAACCAGCACATCAAGGCCGTGATCATCGACGTTCGCGACCCCAACTCCAACCTGCAGCCGGTTCGCGGCGAGCACAGCCGTCCGCCGATTGTCATCTCCCGTACCCACCCCGAGCTCATGCGTCGTCTGTTTGAGCAGGAGGTGCCCGAGATCTATGAGGGCACCGTCCAGATCAAGTCGATCGCCCGCGAGCCTGGTCAGCGCTCCAAGGTCGCCGTCCACTCGCTCGACGACCGTCTGGATCCCGTGGGCGCCTGCGTCGGCCCCAAGGGCAGCCGTGTTCGCGCTGTCGTGGGCGAGCTGCGCGGCGAGCGCGTCGACGTCATCCTGTGGGACGAGGACCCGTCCGTCTACGTGGCGAACGCGCTTTCCCCGGCAAAGGTGACCCGCGTACTCATCGATCCCGATAAGAACTACGCTGGCGTCATCGTCCCCGACGACCAGCTCTCGCTCGCCATTGGTAAGGAGGGCCAGAACGCCCGCCTCGCAGCGCGCCTCACCGGTTGGCACATCGACATCAAGAGCGAGACCCTCGCCGCCGACATCCTCAAGAACGTCCCGCTTGCTCCCGAGCCCGTGGTCGAGGACTTGATTGACGAGGAGTCCGGTGACTTCGAGCCCGAGCGCTGCGCGCACGTGAGCGAGGACGGCATCCGTTGCCGCAACCAGGCCCGTCCCGGCTCTCGCTACTGCGGCGTGCACGATGTCGATTCCCTCGACGGCGCCGACTCCGATGCCATCGCGAACGCCGAGGACCTCATCTAGTCTGCAGGCGCGTCCGCGCACCCGAGTCCGTTTGATTGAAGATGCGCACGTCGATGTGCGTGAGAGGTAGGTGAAAGATATGGCGAAAGTCCGTATTTCCAGCCTGGCCAAGGAGTTCGGCATGACGTCCAAGGAACTCATGGGCCACCTTGAAGAGATGAAGATCCCGGCAAAGTCGGCGTCGTCGACCCTCGAAGACGCCTTCGTCTCCATGGTCAAAAAGCAGCTCGCTCCCGTGATCGAGGCGCGCGCCGCCGAGGTCGAGGCCGCTAAGCGCGCCGAGGAGGAGGCCGCCCGTGCCGCCGAGCGCGAAGCCGCCGCCAAGGAAGAGGCCGAGCGCCTCGCCGCCGAGGCTCGCCGCGAGGAGGAGCGCCGCCTGTCCCAGGAGGCCCAGGCCGCCGTTGAGGCCGTCCGTGCCGCCAAGGAGGAGGCCGAGCGTCGTGCCAAGGAGGAGGCCGAGAAGGCTGCTCGTGAGGCGGAGCTTGAGGCCAAGCGCCGCGCCGTCCCCGCTTCCGATTCCGGCATGCGCTTCCGTTCGTTGCTCGATCAGATCGCCGAGCAGGAGGCCGTGCTCAAGGAGAAGAAGGCAGCCGAGGCTGCAAAGCCCGCGAACGAGTCTCGCAACGAGCGCGGTGGCCGTCGTGGCAACCGTGGTGCGAACACCTCATCCGATAAGGGGTCGGAGACTCCGACGCGCAGCCGCCGCCGCAGTTCCGCACCCGCGGCGAATATGCCCGACAACTTCCCGCCCTCGCCTGAGAAAGCCGGCAAGGGTGGCAAGAAGGGTCGCAAGGGTTCCGTGCACGACACCCATGACGGCGAGGATCGTTACGCTCGTATGGCTCGCGAGGCGGAGGAGTACAGCCGCAAGAAGGTGCTGGCCGACGCCCGCGCTGCCGTGGAAGAGGCTTCCCGCGAGTCCTCCGGTCGCCGCAAGAAGCGCAAGGAGAAGCGCCAGGCCGAGGCGGCAGCCGCAGCCGAGGAGCGCAAGATCGAGGAGGCTCTGGCTCAGGGCATCAATCCCGAGGACCTCGACGCCGTCAAGGTCTCCGAGGGCGTGACCGTCGCCGAGCTCGCCGAGGCCCTCGACGTCTCCGCCAACGACATCATCAAGCGCCTGTTCCTGCTGGGCACCCCGCTCACCATGACGCAGACCATGAGCAACGACCTCGTCGAGCTCGTCGCCGACGACCTGGATCGCCAGGTGCGTATCGTCACGGCCGAGGAGGAGAACTCCTTCAGCTTCTATGACGATCCCAAGGACCTCAAGCCGCGTCCGCCCGTGGTCACCGTCATGGGACACGTCGACCACGGCAAGACGAGCCTGCTCGATGCCATCCGCCACACCAACGTGTGGAGCGGCGAGGCCGGCGGCATCACCCAGCACATCGGTGCCTCCGAGGTTACGATCAACGGTCGTCAGATCACGTTCGTCGACACCCCTGGCCATGAGGCCTTTACCGCCATGCGCGCCCGCGGTGCCAAGATCACCGACGTGGTCGTGCTCGTGGTCGCCGCCGATGACGGCGTCATGCCTCAGACCATCGAGGCCATCAACCACTCCAAGGCGGCTGGCGTGCCGATCATCGTCGCGGTGAACAAGTGCGATAAGCCCGAGGCCAACCCCGACAAGGTCCGCCAGATGCTCACCGAGTATGGCATCATCCCCGAGGAGTGGGGCGGTCAGAACATGTTCGTCAACGTCTCGGCCAAGAAGGGCCAAGGCATCGACGAGCTGCTTGAGACCATCCTGCTGCAGGCGGACGTCCTCGAACTCAAGGCCAATCCCGACACCTTCGCATCCGGTACCGTCATCGAGGCCAAGCTCGACCGCGGTCGCGGCCCGGTCGCGACCCTGCTCGTCACGCGCGGCACCCTGCACGTGGGCGACACCATCGTCGCCGGCATGAGCTACGGTTCCGTCCGCGCCATGCTCGACCAGCATGGCGAGCACAAGGATGCCGCATGCCCCTCCGACGCCGTCGAGATCCTCGGCCTCAACTCCGTGCCTGCCGCAGGCGACGAGTTCCGTGTATTTGAGGATGCCCGCGATGCCCGCGACCTCGCCGAGCAGCGCTCGCTCAAGGCCCGCATCGAGGAGCAGAACAAGGTCAAGCACGTCACGCTCGAGACCCTGTTCGACGAGATGAGCCAAAACGAGCTCAAGGAGCTCAACCTGGTGGTCAAGGCGGATGCCCAGGGTACCATCGAGGCGCTCGCGGACTCCATCGGCAAGATGGATCAGTCCGAGGTCCGTATCAACATCATCCACTCCGCCGTCGGCGCGATCTCCGAGACCGACGTCACGCTCGCCGCTGCCTCGAACGCCATCATCATCGGCTTTGGCGTGCGTCCGCAGCCCAAGGCGCGCGACGCGGCCGAGAAGGAGAACATCCAGATCAAGACCTACTCCATCATCTACAAGGCTATTGAGGATATCGACGCTGCCCGCATCGGTATGCTTGCGCCCACGGAGGAAGAGGTCCAGACCGGTGCCGCTGAGGTTCGCGAAACGTTCCGCGTGCCCAAGGCGGGTCTCATCGCCGGCTGCATGGTCACCGAGGGCGAGATCAGCCGCGACGACAAGGTGCGCGTCGTGCGCGACGGCGTCGTGGTATTCGACGGCGCCTTCGGCTCCATGCGCCGCTTCAAGGATGACGTCAATGTGGTCAAGAGGGGCTACGAGTGCGGTCTTGGCATCGAGAAGTTCCAGGACATCAAGGTCGGCGACATTCTCGAGGCCTACAAGATCGTCGAGGTCGCGAGGACAGAGTAGCCTGCGACTGGCTTCCTCAGGCACCCCACCTTGCCCTTCAATCGTCGGGCGCCGCACGCAAGGCGTGCGCC
>USHA01000089.1 GCA_900554325.1 uncultured Collinsella sp. | reverse complement strand
CGTACATGTACGGATGAATGTGGGAGGTGTTCGGATGAAGTCGATAATCAAGGCGGCCGACGGGAATCCAAGGCGTGCCATGCTTCTTATGTGCAGTAAAGCTAATACTGCTAAAATACAAAGCGCTCATGTAGTTTAAACGCACGACGATAAGGAGCACCAGTGGGTAACCACTTCCGTACCTCCGGTGCGGGCGATGATGCCCCCAAGACGCAGGCAGGCGTCCAGGGCAGTCGTTTCGCCACTCCGGATTCAGAGGGCCAGCCTGTTGCTCAGGCCCCCGCTCAGCCGGCAGATCAGGCACAGCCGGCATCCGATCCCTTTGCCTACAATCCCACCAGCGATGTTGCGCTTTCCGGCGCGGCGGGTTTTGAGCCCGTTCAGGCCGTGACCGCTCGCGTGGAGCAGCCTCAGGCTGGCGCCGCCACGCCGCAGCCTACCATGGCCGGCATTCCCGACCCCTTGGCCCCTGCGACGCCGGCTCCTCAGCCTGCACAGTCCGGTCTCTTTGCCGCTATTCCCGACCCCACGCAGCCTGCTGCCCCGGTGGTCGAGAGCGATCAGGCCGCCGAGGTCGCAAGCCTCGATAACGCGCTCAACAACCCCGATTTTACGTCGGTGTTTGCGCCTATCGATCCGCAGGCCAGCCGCAAGAAGATGGCCAAGCAGGCCGGTGTCGAGCCCGTCATCCTTATGGAGCATGTCACCAAGATCTATCCGGCACAGCCCAACAAGCCTGCACTCGACGACATCAACATCGAGATCTATCCGGGCGAGTTCGTCTTCCTGGTCGGTCACTCCGGCTCGGGTAAGACCACGCTGCTGTCGACGCTCAACCGCGACGTCAAGCCGACGAGCGGCCGCATCCTGGTTGCCGGTCAGGACCTCATGAAGATCAAGAACCGCAAGGTTCCGTTCCTGCGCCGCCAGATTGGCGCCGTGTTCCAGGACTTTAAGCTTCTGCCGCAAAAGACCGCCTACGAAAACGTGGCGTTTGCCCTGCAGTGCATCGGCAAGCCCAAGGGCGTCATTCGCAGCCAGGTGCCCGAGGTGCTGCGTCTGGTCGGCCTGGCCGATCAGATGGACTCGCTGCCCGACCAGCTTTCCGGTGGCGAGCAGCAGCGCGTTGCCGTCGCCCGCGCTATGGTCAACCGTCCGCCGTTACTGATTTGCGACGAGCCGACGGGCAACCTCGACCCGGCGATCTCGCTGGGCATCATGAAGCTGCTCGAGCGTATTAACCGCACTGGCACCACCGTGATCGTCGCCACGCACGACCGCGAGATGGTCGATAGCATGCACCGTCGCGTGATCGCCCTTGAGGGCGGCCACGTTATTCGCGACCAGGAGAGGGGAGGTTACGGCAACTATGGCACCAACTAACGTGGGCTACTCCTTCAAAGAGGCAATCAGCCACTTCTTCCGTAACTGGACTACCTCGCTCGGCGCCGTCATCACGATCTTCCTTTCGCTGTTTATCATCGGCCTGTTCATCATGGGCTCCGCGATGCTGAACTCCGTGATCGGCACCGTCGAGGATCAGGTTGTCATCAACGCGTTCATTAGCGATGACGCTGATCAGGCCGATGTTCAGGCTTTTGAGGCCGAGCTTAAGACGTGGAATAACGTCAAGTCCGTGACCTATAAGGACAAGGACGACGCGCTGGCCGAGTATACGAGCAAGATGTCGGGCAACGCCGACGCCACCATGAGCGCGCTCGATGGCCAGAACCCGCTGCCGGCTTCGTTTGCAATTGAGATGGACGATCCGTCCAAGGTCGAGAGCACGGCAGAGAAGCTCAAGAAGGATGCCGATTTCCAGAAGATCGCGGATGACGGCGACGTCAACGCGAGCGTGCTGTACGGCCAGGAGGAAGTGAGTCGCCTGTTCCAGGTGACCAACTACATCCGCATCGCCGCCGTGGTGCTCGTTGGCCTTCTGACCTTTATCGCATTCATCTTCATCAACAACACGATTCGCCTGTCCATCACGGCGCGTCGTCGTGAGATTGCGATTATGCGTCTGGTCGGCGCCAGCAACGGCTTCATTCGCGGCCCGTTTATCACCGAGGGTGTACTGCAGGCCATTTTGGGCTCGCTGCTTTCCATCGGCGTTCTGGAGCTGCTGCGCAATCTGATGATTCCGCGTCTGCAGGAGAGCATCGGCTGGATGTCGTTTGCCCTGCCGATGCAGTATTACCTGGTGACCTATGCTGCGCTGATTCTGGTCGGCGTGATTATCGGTCTCTTTGGTTCTGCCATCGCCATGCGCCGCTACCTGCGCGTGTAGGCATGCCTGGAATTTATCCCTTCCAACGGGTCGTCTCTTATGGGGCGGCCCGTTTTTTGATCCCTAGGGGACGGCAGGAAAGCAAATCATTTGGGTAGACTCTTTGGAGTTCGCAATCGATAGTTGGGAGGCGCCATGGGGCGCAATAACAAGCATAAGCGTGGAGCTCGCAATAAGCGCGGGCCGGTGCGCAGCGAACGTCGTCCGAGCCTGACCGGGCGCGTGCAGCTCCATGAGCACAGTGCCTACGTTGTAACCGAAAACGGCGACTACAAGGTCATGGGTCGCGGCAAGCGTGAGATCATGGACGGCGATACCGTTGCCGTGAGCATTAAGAATAGCCCGCACGGTGAGCGGCGCGCCGTGATCGAAGGCGTGGTTGAGCGCGCAGCCATAAGCGTGGTGGGTACGTACCAGATCGCCGGTCCGCTCGGTGTGATTGAGCCGCTCGATTCGCGCCTGAAGGCCGACTTCTTCATTCTGCCCGAGGATACCTCGGCGGATCGTCTGGGTGTCCACCCGGGTGATGCCGTTGTCGCGCGCATTCTGACCTACCCGACGCGCCTGGAATCGGGCACTGTGACGATCGAACGCCGCATTGGCGGAGATGACGCGCCCGATTTGGGCGTTCAATATGTGATGGCTCGCTACGGCTATACCGATAGCTATCCCGAGGCCGCGCTAGACGAGGCCGAGGGGCTTTCGCTCGATGTGTCCGCGGCGCTTAAGGACCCGCTCCGCCGCGATCTGCGCGACCGCTTTGTCATCACGATCGACCCGGTCGACGCGCGCGACTTTGACGATGCCATTTCGCTGGAGCGCACGCCCGAGGGTGGCTACAAGCTGGGTGTGCATATCGCCGACGTTTCACACTATGTGGCTTGGGACGGGCATATCGATCTTGAGGCTCGCCATCGTACGACATCGGTGTATCTGGCCGATCGTGTGCTTCCCATGCTGCCCGAACGCCTGTCCAATGACCTGTGCTCGCTTCGCCCTGACGAGGACCGTCTTGCGTTTACCGTCGATATCGAGCTCGATGCGCAGGGTCGCGTGCGGCATTACGATCCGTACCCCAGCGTGATTCGCTCGCGTGTGCGTATGGACTATGACGGCGCCGAGGCGCTGCTGGTGCGTGCCGGCGCGGTTGAGTATTCGGTGCTGGAGGGTGCAGCCGAGGATGTTGCGGCTGCCGAGACCTCGCGCGAGGAAGCGCTTGAGCGCGGTCTTGCGTGCGAGGAGGCCGCCCGCGGCTACAACATCGACCTCGACGATTTCCTTGTCGCCGCTAACGAACTCGCCGAACTTCGCCGTCGCATTCGTCGCGCCCGCGGCTCAGTCGATTTTGACACAGCCGAGATTCGCGCTCTATTGGATGAGGACGGAGTACCCGTGCAGATTGTGGCGCGTGAACGTTCGTGTGCCACGTCGCTTATCGAGGAAGCTATGCTGCTCGCCAACGAGTGCGTTGCAGAGTGGCTGGCAGACCGTGATATCGAGGCCTGCTATCGCGTGCATGAGGATCCGAGCCCCGATAGCCTGCACGGTGCTGCCGTTGCGCTGGCGCAGCTAGGCATCATCGACGATCGCCGTGCTGCCGGTATTGCCCTGGGGAGCCCCGATGAGCTGCAGGCTGCAGTTGATGCTGCCGCCGGTACGGCCAACGCACCGCTCGTCAACACGCTGCTTCTGCGCAGCATGCAGCGCGCGCTGTACAAGCCGCGCAACGAGGGCCACTTTGCGCTCGCCGCGCCGTGCTACTGCCACTTTACGAGTCCCATCCGTCGCTACCCCGATCTGGTGGTGCACCGCGTACTCAAGCTGCAGTTGGCCTATGAGCAGCTCGGCGGCAAGGACGCCTTGGTCCGTACGTCGCGGCTGATCGGCAAGGGGCGCGAGTCGCTGCCGCGCATTCTGCCGCAGATCTGCCGCGCATGCAGCGATGCCGAGCGCGCGGCAGATGCCGCCAGCCATGCGACGCAAAAGATCAAGATTGCCCAGTACTATGAGGACCGTCTGGGCGAGCGCTATGCCGGAACCGTCTCGTGGGTTAGCAGCATGGGCCTCTTTGTGCGCTTGGACCTAACACAGGTCGAGGGCCTGGTTTCGATCAAGAGCCTGGGCAACGAGTGGTTCGAGTTCGACGAGGACGCGCTTACGCTGACGGGCGCCGACACGGGGACTCGTTACGAGCTGGGCCAGCGCGTGATTATCGAGGTCTCGCGCGTCAATACCATGCGTGGGCACTTGGACTTTAAGCTTATCCATTAGCCAAATCCCGACTCATGGTGGGGGAGCGGAGGGCGGCCTTTCGGGACCGCCCTTCGCATTTGGATCGTGACTACCTTGCCGTCTGCTCGGCCGCCCGCTTACCTGCTATTTGAGAGGTAAAACCTACCAAAATAAACCTGTCCCTTTTTGGCAGGTTTACAAGAAAGCGGGGATGAGATGGCGACGGTGTACGGTTATGCGCGGGTGAGTTCGCGCGATCAGAACCTTAATCGGCAGCTGGATGCGCTGGGCGCCTATGGCGTGGGCTCGGCGAATATTTATGCCGACCATGCGAGCGGCAAGGACTTCGATCGACCACGTTACCGCGAGCTGCTGCACGTCCTGGGAGACGGGGACGTGCTGGTGGTGCTTTCTATCGACCGACTTGGCCGTAATTACTCCGAGATTCTTGAGGAATGGCGACGCATTACCAAGGAGCTCGGGGTTGCCATTGTGGTGTTGGACATGCCATTGCTTGACACGCGCGCCAGTGCCAGCGGCGCGCCGGATGTGACTAACACTCTGATTGCCGATATTGTGCTGCAACTGCTGAGCTACGTGGCGCAGGTGGAGCGCGAGAATATCCATCGGCGCCAGGCGGAGGGAATTGCAGCGGCGCGGGCGCGAGGGGTCCGTTTCGGTCGACCTCGCAAGCCGTGCCCTCCTCAGTTTGAGCTGGTGCGCGATAGCTATGAGGCGGGCGATATTACCCGCAGCCAGGCAGCAAAGTGCTTGGGCGTGTGCGTGGGGACGTTCGATCGCTGGATGCGCGAGGCGGGGTAGGGGTTTGCGTCGCTTTGTCGCTTCCTGTTGCGATTCAAATTTTGATACGGTGACGATGTCATTTGGGGCTACACTCGCTGATATTCAAAAAAAGGAGGTTGGCCCTTGGCGCGTGTAAAACAAATAATCGGATGGACCGCGATCGTTCTGTTCGCTGCAACGCTGGCGGGCATCTGGGTGCTGACGGAGCAAAATGCGGTGGAGACGTCGTTGCTGAGCGAGTCCACCGCGCGTGTGGTGGAGGGTCAGGCTACGGGCGTTCAGGCTGCCGATGCCACGGGTGAAGCCCAGACGGAGAACGGAATGACCGGGGGCACCGATTCGGCTGCCTCGAATGTCCGGTCTGGCCGACTTGCTTCCATTCGCATGTGGGCGGGCATAAACGTCCGTCGCGTTGCCCATACCGTAGAGTTTTTCTTCGTCGGATTGTTCGCCTCGGTGGTCGTGGTTTGCTTTTCCAGGCGTCCGTGGAGCGTGTGCTCCCGTTGCGTGCCCGTATTGCTCTTTTGCGTCGCCTGCTCCGTTGGCGATCAGGTACATAAGATCTTTGTTCCCGGCAGGCATTTCGACGTTATCGATTTAGGATTCGATGCCGCGGGCTATGTCACCGCCATGCTGTTGGTATTGCTGGCGGCGGCGTTGGTGCGCCATGCGACTCGGCCGATCGGCGCCCATGCGAGGCACTAGCCTTAAGGCGAGACATCGCGACTGCCTACGCTTCGACATTGACTACAATAACGGCTGCAATCGCGAGCGGTCGTCGATGTGCAGTTTTCCAGACACCTGTTTTCTCTAAGAAAGGAAATCCCATGGCGGTATTGTTTGTTGAATATCCCAAGTGCTCGACCTGTAAGAAGGCCAAGGCATGGCTGGACGAACATGGGGTAGAGTATATCGACCGCGATATCGTTTTGGACAACCCCACGGCTGATGAGCTTGCGACCTGGATTGCTCGTTCGGGGCTGCCGGTGCGGCGCTTCTTTAATTCGTCGGGCATGAAATATCGAGAGCTGGGCCTGAAGGCGCGTCTGGATGCGGGCATGACAGATCGGGAGTGCTACGAGCTGCTGGCGACCGACGGCATGCTGGTCAAGCGTCCGCTGCTGGTGGGCGACGACTTTGCGATTCCCGGCTTTAGGGAAGCGGCTTGGGCCGAGGCGTTGCTGTAGCGGCTCCGGAAAGTGCGACCCGTTTTGAGTGATCGGGGTGGGACGTGTTTTCCATCGGCGGGCTCGCTCGGCTCAATCCTCGAGCTGTGCCCATTCGTGCGGATCGTAGACCTTTACGTGCTTGTTGGGCTTGCCGCTCCAGTACTCCTCGTCCATAAAGGGCAGATATGCCTGAACGCCGGGGCAGATAAAGGGGATCCGCTGCTGTTGCAGTCGTTCGCGCTGACGCTGCTCCAGGTGCGCCTCGGATATGACGGTCGGCATACCGGACAGCTCGACGAGGCTTGCCTGGATTCGCTTAAGGTCGGGGAGTCCCGCGTGCCATGACACCCGCATGATCAAAAAGGATGCACGGCGGTATTTTGCCTGCATCACCGTGATGGCGGGGCGCAGTGTGGGATGGATTTTGTCCCGTTCGGGCCAAAGGTCAGCAGTGATCTCGAGGCCCAGGGTCTCCCATAGGTAATCAAGCTCTTCGTCCATGGCGCCTCGATATCCGTGCAATGATGACGGTTCGATTGTGCCATCAGCCGTGAGTGCTGCATTGTTGTAATCTACCAGCGGTAGATGTGGGATGTTTTACGGGCTTTGACGCCGTAGGTGTCGCTGGTGCTTCACAGGTCCTTCACGTGTTGGCCGTATTTGACTGAATTTCAAAAAAGTCAAAATTAGGGCTTGCGTCACGGCGGGACTTCCCGTATATTTCTTTCTTGCGCAAAGGCACAGCCGAGCGCAGCGATGCAGTCATTGGGATGTCGTCTAATGGCAGGACAGCGGATTCTGGTTCCGTCAATGGGGGTTC
>USHA01000088.1 GCA_900554325.1 uncultured Collinsella sp. | reverse complement strand
GGACGCCGCCCTCTCAAGGCGGAGATCACCAGTTCGAATCTGGTACGGGCTACCAAAATTGAACGCCCGGGCCTCGTAAGAGACCCGGGTTTTGTGTATTGACCGTATATACGGCGCCTGCCGTGTTTCGCTCAGATCGAGGAGTAGCCATGGATCTGCCCATCAGCTTGCAAGACATCACGTATGCCGAGAACTATCTGGCGCAGGGCGACCTGGCTACGGCGACGCCGCTGCTGGAGCGTCTGGTGGAGCTCGCCGAGGAGTATATCGACGCTGAGTGCAAGACGGAGGAGAAGCGCCAATACTTTAGCTTCGATAGCAAGTTTGAGCGCTTGGCCTATCGCCGCGTGGAGAAGGATCCGCGCGAGCTCGTGCAGGTCGAGGTGCCGTTTGACCGCCTGTACTCTGATATGGCGTTTGCCTACATTCGCCAGCAGGATTATGTGAGCGCTCGTAATGCCCTGATGCAGGCTGTGCGTTGGGACCCCATGAACTGCAACTATCGCTTGGATTTGGCCGAGCTGTTCCGCGCACTCGAGGACAAGCAGGAATGGGCATCGCTCTCGTTCTCGGTGCTGGAGCGTGCAAGCGATGGCAAGTGCGCCGCCCGCGCTTACGCCAATCTAGGTCAGTACTTCTTGGAGCCCGAGACCGAGAACGTTTCGGCTGCCGTGGGCTGCGCGCGTCTGGCGCTGCGCCTGGCGCCCAACGATACGCATACGACGCGCCTGCTCAACAAGATCCATACTACCTATCCGGATGCCGCCGAGGAGAGCGACGAGCACGTGATGGGCGAGCTGGCGTTGCAGGGCGTTCCGACCTCACCTTCGGCCGAGATTGCAATCTGCCTGATTATGTGCGCGACCGATGCTGCAAGCGACGGCGACAAGCAGGAGGCGACGCGCCTGACGGTGCGTGCTCGCGACTTGGTGGGCGAGGAAGCCTGCGCGGCGATTATCAAACTGGTGCGCGAGAGCGATGCCGAACTCAATGCCGAGCGCAAGGCAAAGCGCGAGGCTGCGGGCTCAAACGCCGATGGCGCCAAGGAGGCCGACGATGCCCAGTAAGCGCGAGCGCAAACTCATCTCCAAGAATCGCTCGGCACATCACGAGTACTTTATCGATGAGACATTTGAGTGCGGCATTGAACTGAGCGGCACCGAGGTCAAGTCGATTCGCGAGCGCGCCTGCCAGATCACCGATACCTTCGCGCTGATCCGCGGCGGGGAGTGCTGGCTCGTCGGCCTGCATATCCATCCTTATAGCCATGGTGGCGTGTGGAATCGCGATCCCGACCGTCGGCGTCGTCTGCTGCTGCACCGCAAGGAGATCGACTTTCTTGACGGCAAACTTCGCAACCGTGGTTATGCGCTGGTTCCGTTGGAGCTCTACTTTAATACCGACGGCCGCGTAAAGCTGCTGCTGGGTCTGGGTCGCGGCAAGAAGCTCTACGACAAGCGCGAGGACATGGCCAAGCGTGATGTCCAACGCGAGATCGACCGCGCCCTTAAGGAACGCAACCGCTAGGCACTCTGCATAAGTTGCGGTGGAATACGGACTGTTTTGCCTGTTTGAGGGGCTATCCAGTCCCTATTTCACCGCAACTGCGGGTGTCTCATCTTTCTTACTGTTCTGACACATATGTCTCAAAGGCGGCGTCCGTTATGGGTGCCGCCTTTTTTGTGGGTACATACATCCATGAGGTTCCAACCCGAGCTAGGGGAGTGATCGTTATGGACAAAACTGCGTTCTTTACCATGCCGAGTGGCCTGTACGTGGTGAGCGCCGTGGCGGACGGGCTGCGTGCCGGCTGCGTTATCAACACAGCAGTGCAGGTGACATCCGCCCCGCCGCGCATCTCGATTGCCGTGAACAAGGAAAATGTCACGTCCGGCGTAATCGTATCGGCTAAGGCCTTTGCGCTGACCGTGATCGATCAGACGGTCGATATGCTCTATATCGGCAACTTTGGCTTCCGCACCAGCAGTGGCTACGACAAGTTTGCCAAGTACGAGACCCACGAGACCGTGCTCGGCATGCCCTATGTGCCCGAGCACGCGGCGGCGCTGTTTAGCTGCCGTCTGATTGATACCGTGGATGTGGGCACGCACCTGCTCTTTATCGGCGAGGTGGAGGATGCCGAGCGCTTGAGCGGCGAGGCCCCGCTGACCTATGACTACTACCACAAGGTGTTAAAGGGCAAGACGCCGCCCAAGGCTTCGGCGTATCAAGGCTAGAAATGTTCTAAAAATACTTGCATTATATTATTGAGAATATATACTAATAAGCAAGTACACCATTAGTCACGTTCGAGAGGAGAACATCATGGCTGAGGAGAAGAAGACGTATAAGTTTGTGTGCACCGTTTGCGGTTACGAGGTTGAGGTCGACACGCCCGAGCTGCCCGAGGACTACGTGTGCCCGGTGTGCGGCGTCGGTCCCGATCAGTTTGAGCTCGTCGAGGAGTAACTCGCAGGCACACGGCGAAAGCCGAACATAGCTCTGTCCAAGGGTCCCGGTCGAATTCTCGGCCGGGACCCTTTTGATTTATCTGACGGTTTAAAACGGTCTCACGTGTTACAGATTAAGACGTTATATCTGGACAGTCACGCCATCTCAATTACATTCCCGTTAGCAGCACGATGTCGAGAATCGTCACGATGGCACCGATCCCTACGAGCAACGCGTTGAGCGGGCGCGAGTTGGCGTATTTGCCCATGACGCGGCGTGAGCTGGTGAGCCGTATGAGCACAAAGACCGTAATCGGCAGCTGAAGCGACAGCAGTGCCTGACTCCAGATGAGACCTTCAAAAGGATTTGGGACGACCAGGCACGCCGTCACTGCGCCGACGAAACAGGCTGCCACCCCGATCGAGGAATGTCGGTCGTGGATATCGTATTCCTCGTCGAACATGCCCGCAGTGACGGTTCCCGCCGCCATGCCCGCTGTCACGCTGCTCGATAGTCCCGCGAACAGCAGCGCTACCGCAAAGATGGTCGAGCTCGCCGGGCCCAAGATGGGGGAGAGCGTGGCCGCTGCGACGGCGAGGTCGTCTACGACCATGCCATGCGCAAAGAAGGTCGTTGCGGCCAGGATGACCATGGCTGAGTTGATTGCCCAGCCCACGCCCATCGAAAAGAGCGTGTCGAAGAGCTCGTAGCGCAGACGCTCTTCGATAACCTGGTCGCCTTGGCCTTCGAAGTGCATGGATTGGATGACCTCGGAGTGCAGAAAAAGGTTGTGTGGCATTACGACCGCACCCAGGACACTCACGATAATCGCAGCAGAGCCAGTGGGCATACTAGGCGTGATCCAGCTTGCGGCGGCTTGCGGCCAGTCGACCTTGACTAGTGCAAGCTCGGCCAAAAACGAGAGTCCTACCACGCCTACGAAGGCGATGATCCAGCGTTCGGCATGCTTGTAGGAGTTCGTCATGAGCATCGCCATCGATACTGTCGCCACGATGACGCAGCCCGCGCGCACGGGCAGCCCAAAGAGCATTTGAAGGGCAATCGCGCCGCCCAGGACCTCGGCCATGGCGGTGGCGATGGTCGCGAGATAGGCGCTGGCGAGCACCGTGCGTCCCACGATGCGGGGGAGAAAGCGTGTCGTGGCCTCGGCAAGGCAGGCGCCCGTGGCGATACCCAGGTGCGCCGCGTTGTGCTGCAGCACGATGAGCATAATCGTGGACAGCGTGACGATCCACAGCAGCGCGTAGCCAAACTGCGAGCCCGCGGCCATATTGGAGGCCCAGTTGCCCGGATCGATAAAGCCGACGGTCACGAGCAGCCCGGGGCCGATATGCCGCGCAATGTCTAGGCCTCCGTGACCACCGGTGCGTCGGGAGCCAAAGTGTTGTTTGAGATGGTTGAGCATGGTGCGCTCCTGCGTGCCGTTTGTTTGACGCCGCAAAGGATACCCGTTTTAGGCTAAAAAGTTAACCAAGACTAACAAGATTGTTGTATTTGAATGGGACGGTGAAAGGGGATTGCCGAAATGTCTTGATCTGTAACAACTAGGGATGGAGATTGGGCCTAGGTGTTACAGGTCAAGACAGGAAGAAATGGTCCTATGGAATATCTCGATCTGTAACAGCTGACCGCCAAAACCGGCCCTTCGTGTTACAGATCGAGACAAACCAAAACTGTCCTGCAGAAAATCTCAATCTGTAACATCTAGGCGCCAAAATTGGGTCTTCCTGTTACGGATTGAGATGTTTGAAGCGGTGAGTTTACAGGTCGAACTTGGGGCCCTTGTTGCCGTCCTTGAGGTCGGCGGTGTCCACTCGTAGGGCGTGCGTTACGCGATTGTTTCGAAACGGGCGGGAAACACAACGGGCCGGCGATGCTCCTAGTATGCCTATTCAACTGACTGTCTAATATCTAGGGGAGGATCGCGATGCAGGCAGATTCCGCTCAGCAGCAGGGCCTTTATCGCCCCGAATTCGACCACGATGCATGTGGCATCGGCGCGCTTGCCGATATCAACGGTGAGCGCCATCACCAGATTCTGGACGATGCACTGTCCATTCTGGTTAACTTGGAGCACCGCGGTGGTACGGGACTCGAGAAGAACACCGGCGACGGCGCTGGCATCCTGTTCCAGGTTCCGCATCACTTTTTCCGTAAAGAGGCTCAAAAGTGCGGTCAGATTCTGCCGGCAGAGGGCGACTATGGCGTGGCCATGCTGTTCTTCCCGCAGGACGACAAGGGTGTAGAGGATGCCCGCCGCGTGTTTGAGGAGGGCTGCGCCGAAGCCGGCGTGCCGCTGCTCTTCTGGCGCGAGGTGCCGGTCGACCCGCACGACCTGGGCGAGACGGCCCGCGCCTGCATGCCTACTATCCTGCAGGCTTTCCTGGGCCGTCCGGACGACACGCCCGCCGGCGATGCCTTTGAGCGTCGCCTGTACGTGTGCCGCCGCACCATCGAAAAGAAGGCCGACGCTGAGTTCGCCCTGCGCGACAAGATCTTCTATGTGTGCTCCATGAGCTCGCGCACCATCGTGTACAAGGGCATGCTTGTGGCCACGCAGATGCGCCGTTTCTTCATCGACCTCAACGACGCCGCCGTCAAAACGGCCGTGGCGCTCGTCCACTCGCGCTACTCCACCAACACCACGCCCAGCTGGGAGCGCGCACATCCCAACCGCTTTATCATCCACAACGGCGAGATCAACACCCTCAAGGGCAACGTCAACTGGATTCGCGCCCGCGAACCCAACCTGTACAGCCCCGTGCTGCAGCACGATCTTGAGCGCGTGATGCCCATCATCAACCGCGAGGGCTCCGACTCCGCGATTCTGGACAATGTGCTTGAGTTTTTGGTCATGAACGGCCGTCCGCTCACGCGTGCCGCGTCCATGCTGCTGCCCGAGCCGTGGGACCACAACGACAGCCTGAGTGAGGAGCGCCGCGCCTACGACGCCTACCAGTCCATGCTCATGGAGCCCTGGGACGGCCCGGCCGCCATCGCCTTTACCGACGGCCGCACCCTGGGTGCTGCCCTCGACCGCAACGGCCTGCGTCCCGCCCGCTACTATGTGACGCGCGACGGTCGTTTTATGCTGGCAAGCGAGGTGGGCACCATCGAGGTGAGCCCCGAGAACATCCTGACGAGCGGCTGTCTGGGGCCGGGCCAGATGCTCGAGGTCGACTTTGCCCGCGGGCGCGTCATCTACAACGACGAGCTGCGTGCCCGTTACGCCAAGGAAAAGCCCTACCGTGATTGGATTGCCGAGGAGACGCTGACCGTCGACGCGCTCGATGAGCCCGTTGCGGCAACACCCGCCGAGGACGACGAGGTGCCTACCGCCGTGCGTATGGCCAAGCTCGGCTATCACTGGGATGATGTTGACGAGGTCGTGCGCCCCATGGCCCAGCAGGGCAAGGCACCGCTCGCTTCGATGGGTATCGATGCGCCGCTGGCCTGCCTGTCCAAGAAGACGCGTTCGTTCTTCGATTACTTCTATCAGCTGTTCGCCCAGGTCACGAATCCGCCGATCGATGCCCTGCGCGAGCATATGGTAACCTCGACCACGCTCTATCTGGGCAACCACGGCAACCTGCTCGAGGATTCCCGCACGGCCTGCCAGCTGGTGCGCTTGGAGCGCCCGTTGCTCAACGAGGAAGAGTTTGACCGCATCTGCGCCATCGACCGCGTGGGCTTTAAGACTCGCCGCTTCCGTGCCGTCTACCGCCGCGACGCCGGCGAGGGCGCACTGCAGGCTGCGCTCAAGCAGCTTGCCGAGGACGTTGAGGCTGCGGTCCGCGACGGCGTGAACATCGTGGTGTTGAGCGATCGTGCCGCTGCGGGCGAGGTGCCCGTGCCGTCGCTGCTCGCTGTGGGCTGCGTGCACAACCACCTGATCCGCGCCGGCGTGCGTACCTTTGCCGACATCGTGGTGGAGTGCGGCGACGCCGTGTCCCCGCATGACTTTGCGGCACTGGTGGGCTACTCTGCGAGTGGCATCTATCCGTACAACGCACATGCGTGCATCCGAGATCTGGCTGCACGCGGCGACCTGGACGTGACGGCCGAGCAGGGCATCGCCAACTACAACAAGGCTGCGACGGCGGGCATCGTCTCCATCATGTCCAAGATGGGCATCTCCACGGTGCAGAGCTACCATTCGGCGCAGATCTTCGAGGCCGTGGGCTTTACGCCGGAGTTCGTCAACGCGTACTTCGCCGGCACGGTGAGCCGTGTGGGCGGTATGGGCGTCGAAGATGTCGAGCGCGAGCAGAATGAGCGCTATGACGCCGCGCTCGCTATCCTTAAGAGCCCGGCTCCCGATCAGCTGCCCACGCTGGGTCTGACCAAGTGGCGCCCGCTCGGCGGCGAGGATCACCTCATCGATCCGCAGACTGTCTACTTGCTGCAGACCGCCTGCCGTGAGGACAGCTACGACACCTTTAAGGAGTACAGCGCCCGCCTGCACCGCACCGGCCGTGCCGTGCGCCTGCGCGACCTGCTGGACTTTGATGCCGGCGGCCGCACCCCGGTGGCACTCGACGAGGTCGAGCCCGCGCTCAACATCGTCCGCCGCTTTAACACCGGCGCCATGTCGTACGGCTCCATCAGCAAGGAAGCACACGAGTGCATGGCCATCGCCATGAACCGCCTGCATGGCCGTTCCAACTCGGGCGAGGGCGGTGAGGATCCGCGTCGCGAGACCCCGCTGGCCAACGGCGACTCCATGAACTCCGCGATCAAGCAGGTGGCAAGTGCGCGCTTTGGCGTGACGAGCCGCTACCTGTGCAGCGCCTTCGAGATTCAGATCAAGATGGCCCAGGGCGCCAAGCCCGGCGAGGGTGGCCACCTGCCCGGCAAGAAGGTCTACCCTTGG
>USHA01000087.1 GCA_900554325.1 uncultured Collinsella sp. | reverse complement strand
ACATGATGTGGCTCACCACCATGAACCCCGAGACGCGCCGCCTGATCAAGGTGGAGCCCGAGGACGTCACCAAGATGGAGACCATGTTCAACCTGTTGCTGGGCAACGACGAGGCGGGCCGCAAGCGCCATATCTCCGAGCACGGCAAGGAATACCTGGACCAGCTGGACCTGCAGTAGCAGCAAATCGATAAAGACGGCCCATAAGAAGTTCAAGAGGATATCGTGGCAAAGAAGAAGACGAAGAACCAGCCAAAGAAAAAGCAGGTCAACGCCGAGAACGTCATCGGCCTGCACTCCGAGGTCACCGATCAGCCGATCACGCAGACGCTCGAGGTCAACTACATGCCCTACGCCATGAGCGTCAACGTCTCGCGTGCGTTCCCCGAGATCGACGGCTTTAAGCCCTCGCACCGCAAGCTGCTCTACACCATGTACAAGATGGGTCTGCTCAAGGGCGAGCGCCAGAAGAGCGCCAATATCGTGGGCCAGACCATGAAGCTCAACCCGCACGGCGACGCCGCGATCTACGAGACGATGGTGCGTCTGGCCACCGGCAACGAGGCGCTGCTCGCCCCCTTCGTAGAGTCGAAGGGCAACTTTGGCAAGTACTATTCGGGCGACCTGAGCTACGCCGCCTCGCGTTATACCGAGGCCAAGCTCTCCCCCATCAGCGCCGAGATCTTCAAGGACATCGACAAGGACCCGGTCGACTTCGTCGACAGCTACGACGGCGCCATGAAGGAGCCGCGCCTGCTGCCCACCACGTTCCCCAACATCCTCGTCTCGGCCAACAAAGGCATCGGCGTCGCCATGGCGTCCGACATCTGCGGCTTCAACCTCAACGAGGTCTGCACTGCCACAATGCACTACCTGCAGGACCCCGATTGCGACCTGCTCGAGTACATGCCCATGCCCGACTTCTCGACCGGCGGCGAGATCATCTACCGCCGCGAGGAGATGGAAAAGATTATCGAGACCGGCCTGGGCAGCTTCCAGATCCGCTCCCGTTGGCGCTGGATTCCCGAAGAGCGCATCATCGAGGTGTACGAGATTCCCTACACCACCAAGACCGATGTCATCATCGAGCGCATCGTCAAGCTCTCCAAAGAGGGCAAGGTCAAGGAGATCGCCGACATCCGCGATGAAACCGACCTCTCGGGCTTGCGCATTGCCATCGACCTTAAGCGCGGCGTCGACCCCGACAAGCTCATGGCCAAGCTCTATCGCTCGACCACGCTGCAGGATTCGTTCTCGTGCAACTTCAACGTGCTCGTCGACGGCTATCCCCGTGTTATGGGCGTGCGCCAGATCCTGCACGAGTGGGTCAAGTGGCGTATTGAGTCCACGCGTCGCTGTATTAACTTTGACCTGGGCAAAAAGTCCGAGCGCCTGCACCTGCTGCACGGCCTCGAGGCGATTTTGCTCGACATCGACAAGGCCATCGCCATCATCCGCGGCACCAAGCTCGAAGCCGAGGTCGTGCCCAACCTTATGAAGGGTTTCGACATCGACGAGACCCAGGCCGAATTTGTTGCCGAGCTCAAGCTCCGTAACATCAACGAGGAGTACATCCTCAACCGCACCAAGGACATTGCCAAGCTTGAGGGCGAGATTGCCGAGCTTGAGGAGATCCTCTCCAGCGAGGAGAACATCAAGAAAGTCATCAGCGACGAGCTGGCCGCGGTCAACAAGAAGTACGTGATGCCGCGCCGCACGGGCAGAATCGAGCCCCATGAGGTTATCGAGGTAAGCTTGGAGCCCGAGGTCGAGGAGTACCCGGTCACCATCATGCTCTCGCGCGATGGCTACCTTAAGAAGATGACGGACCGCGTGCTCAAGAAGGCGACCACGCTCAAGTACAAGGACGGCGACAAACCCTTTATCGAGTTCCCGTCCTCCAACACCCACGAGCTGCTGGTCTTTACCAACAAGAGCCAGGTGTACAAGTGCAAGGTCGCAGCGTTTGAGGACACCAAGTCGGCCCAGCTGGGCTCGTACTTGCCGACCGATCTTGAGATGGAACCCGACGAGAGCGTCATCTGGGTCATCGACCCCGAGGACTACAAGGCCGACGTGTTGTTCGTCTTTGAGAACGGCCGCGTGGTGCGCGTCGCGCTTTCCGGATACGTCACCAAGACCAACCGCAAGCGCCTCAAGAACGCCATCTACGGTGGCAGCAAGCTGCTGTATGCCCAGGTGCTCAAGGAGGACCGCGACATCGCGCTGGTCTCGAGCGACTATCGTTTGATGAACTTCAACACGTCGCTGCTCAAGACCAAGACGACCACCAACACGCAGGGCGTCCAGGCCTTTACGGCCAAGAAGGGCCGCTCGGTCACCACCGTCGGCACGACCGAGGAGATTCTTGGCGCCGGCGTCTCGGCCGAAAAGTTCACCGCGCAGAGCCTGCCTTCTGCCGGTGCCCTCATGAAAGAAAACGACATGCCGAGTCTGTTTGACTAAAACAACGGCGGCCAAACCGTCATGGGTTTACAAAGCAGCGGGGCCCGGAGCGCAGCAACATCGCGCTCCGGGCCCCGCTCGTTGCAACGTAGTCGGAATAATAGAACTCCCCGTTTTTCACTCCTGCAATCCCACGGCACAAGGCATGTTAAGCCATTAGCAAAACTTGCAAAATTTAGCAAAAGTTGCAAAAGTTAGCAAAACCTGCAAAGGGGCCACCATGGATCGCAGCAAATGTCTCCGCCATGCCAGGCATGCTCGAAGATATTATCGAGCGAACCAAAGAAGCCGCAGATAGCTACCTCTCACAGCCTCACGCGCGCATAAACGGTGTTCAAATTGGCCCAGTGGGCATCGATTGGACATATGCTCAAGAGGCTCAGGGCAACTGGCGCACGCGCATGAATGGCATCTTTAAGCAACTCGAAAAACATGACATCGGACTTCTCATCACCATCGATGAAGTCACCGTCGATCTCGAAGAAATGCTTCAATTTGCCTCTGTTTACCAGCACTTTGTACGCGAAGGTAAAAAAGTTGCCCTACTCATGGCAGGACTGCCCTACAAGGTATCGGCGTTGCTGCGTAACGATTCCGTCTCGTTCCTCAGGCGTTCCCAATATCATCAGTTGGGACGAATTACTGACGTTGAAATTGCAAACGCATTCCGCAAAACCGTTGAGGCCGGAGGCCGCTCAATCACGCCAGAAGCGCTCGAGGATGCCGTGAAGGCCGTCGACGGATTTCCCTATATGATGCAGCTCGTCGGATATCGCACATGGGATGTTTCGGAGAACTCGCCCAAAATCAGTGCACCTGATGTACAGCAGGGTTCTCTGCTTGCCCGCATGGAGCTGCGCGATCGAATTCTCGAAACGACCTATCGGGAGCTTTCCGATAAAGACATTGAGTTTTTGCTCGCGATGCTGCCCGATTCTGGCCCCAGCAGGGTCTCGGAGATAGCCAAACGCATGGGCGTCGCCAGCAACTACGCAAGCCAATACAAACGCCGCCTCCTGGAGGACGGCGTCATTGGAGAGCGCGGGCGTGGTCTCGTTGGCTTTGACATTCCCGCGTTCAGGGAATTCTTGAACGAGAAGGCGTTTTAGCACGCCGGAATTGTCCGCGGAAGCATCAACGCATGGCAATCAGCATTCCTCTTGGTAAGGATAGCAAGCATTTTCCACCAACACCGATTGCCATGCGTTCTTCTTGTCCTTAGGCGAGCTTGCGAGCGAGCTCTCGCACCTCTTCCAACTTGGGCGAGGAGGCCATGCTGTCGCGCTCGGTCATGCCGCTAATGGTGACAATGCCCTGGTCCTCCCACTTGCAGTACGCGCATGTGGCCCTATACATAGCAATCGCTGCATCATAGACGCCCTCGCTGTGGCTATCGAGCAAAAGGGCCGTCTTGGTGAACGGGAAGCCTGTAGCACCGAAGGCGTACAGGCGGTCGATGGCGGCCTTCTCCTGCGCAGTGATATCAAACCAGTAGATAGGCGAAGCGAAGACAACCATATCGGCGCCTTTCAGCGACTCGATCACGTCGGCCATGTCATCCTTCTGCACGCAAGTGCCCTCATGGGCGAAGCAATACTGACACCCCAGGCAACCAGCGATTTTCTTGCTGGCAACACGGACGACCTCGACCGTATTGCCGCCCTCACGCGCGGTCTCGGCAAACGCCTCGACCATGGTATCGGTATTGGCGCCCTTACGCGGGCTGCCGCTCAATACAACGATATTCATAGAAATCTCCCTCCTTCATGCCGCAGGCGCGCGGCACACATTTTGTTGTAACCAAAACAGATGGAGCTATGCAGTCGCCTCGTTTCAGCTACTCCCACTTAGTAATAGGAGCCACTGGTCAAAAGCCTGTCAACATCAAAACAAGTTTTCAATCTATCGATTCTACGTGAGGCAATGGTCCCCATTTGATGCCCGCACTGTTTGCGCACTAGGGAGCAAAAGAATCTGGCCGCCGCTCAAATAAGATCACCGCCATCTTGCATAAACGACGCCATGTTAAGGTGCCTGACGCCATCCCTCTCCTGCAATAGAGGATCAAGCGTGAACAAGTAGCGCGGATACCCATCCCTGATGTGGCCGAACGGCCTGTACTCGCGCTCCTCGACGCCTCTGTCGGCAATCGACATAGAGACCTGGATGTAGGCGTAAGCATTGCGCCTACGAGCGATGAAGTCACACTCGAGCTTCCCAATACGGCCCACAGAAAGCTCGTACCCGCGCGATGCAAGATAGAGGTAGAGCACGTTCTCCAACGCCGGCCCGTAGTTAATCCTCGCATCCGTGTTCATGGCGAAATAGAAGCCGGGATCAGCCAGGTAGTACTTCTCTTCGCGGATAAGCGATCGCCGAGACTTGAGATCGAACCTCGAGCAGCGATAAAGGATCTTCGCGTCAACAAGAATCTGGATATACCGATTGAGCGTTTCGCGCTTGATGGGAATCTTCTCGACATCATTGAAGTACGCAAGGAGGTTCTTCAGGTTCGTCGGCGCACCAAAGTTGTTGATGAGATACGTCTGGACGGCATCGAAAACCGAGACATTCTTAATCTTGTTCGAATGTTTGACGTCCTTTTCAAAGATCTCATGAATAACACTCTTGATATAGGTGCGCTTTTCATCCTCGCCCTCATACTCCAACGCTTTGGGAAATCCTCCAAGGGTCAGGTACTCGGTAAACTCTCCTACGAGAACGTCATTGACAGGCTTGCCGAGAAAACGCTTCATATCGATATATTCCGCAAAGTCGAGTGGGAACACTTCGAACTCGATATAGCGACCCGTCAGCTTTGTAACAAGCTGCCCAGAAAGCAGATATGAATTCGAACCGGTAATGAAAATGGACCAACCGCCATCTGTCCGGTAGCCGTTGATGAGCAGCTCGAATTCCTCTACGTTCTGAATCTCATCGATGAAGAGGTACTTCGTCTCCTCAGTGTCTGCTGAGGTCGACATGTCAATCAGATTTTCGAGCTCATCGGTCGTCTTGACCTTCCTGTTCTCCCGTGAGTCGAGGTCGATATAGATGATGTGGTCGCTCGCTACACCGGATTCCACAAGTTCGCCTGCGATTGATTGCATGAGGCAGGATTTACCACACCTGCGAACACCGGTGATTACCTTGATCATCCCGTCATCGTGGTAGAAACCACGCATTTGCTTCAGATACTTTTCACGTCGGTATATACGCAAGATGCACCCCCTTTTTTTAGTGTCAATTTTATCAGTTATGGGGGTACTTTTTTACATTTTATAAAAAAGCGTACCGATAACTTATTCTCACTTAGTTTCGGAAGTCGAGCAGGCGGTCGCGGTAGTACCCGTACTGCGCCCGGCGTGCCTCGATCTCGGCAGGGATACCGTCGGTGAGCGATTTCGTTAGGGTGTCGAAGCGGTCGAGGATGTCGACGACCTTCTGCTGGGTGCCGATGGATGGGGCGGGAATCTCGACCCTCGATAAGTCCACAGGCGCGGCTTCGATTACCTTTTTCGGTTTAGCGTATTGCTCTTCAGATCATCGTGGTGTGCTCGTAGCCGCGCTCCACGAGGAGCCGCTCGGCAACGTCGAGAATCTTCTCGACCGTCTCCTCCGGGTACTTATTGCGTGCCACGGGCACCTCCGTCCTTGTTATCGCGATAAACATACCATGAGTGGCGTACGGGTCGAGAAGGGCTGGCGCCAAAAGAGCCCAACGGCCGTTACGGCTTCGTTAGAAACGCGCCCCACCATGAATGTTGAACCCGAAAGGTAAGGCGCGCGGGCACGGCGACTCGGCCCGCGCGCCCGGAAGAGAAAGGACGAACCCATGGGTTATATGCTCGAGACGCGCGGTCTCACCAAGCGCTTCGGTCGCGGCGACCAGGCGCAGGACGCCGTGGCCGACGTGAGCCTTCATATCCGCGAGGGCGAGGTGTACGGGCTGCTCGGCCCCAACGGCGCCGGCAAGTCGACAACGCTCAAGATGATCTGCGGGATGCTGCGGCCGACGGCCGGGGAGGTCCTCTTTGCCGGGCACGCCTGGCGCCGCGAGGACCTCTACGCAATCGGCAGCCTCATCGAGGAGGCGCCGCTCTACCCCAACCTCACCGCGCGCGAGAACCTGCGCGTGCGCACCACGCTGCTGGGCCTTCCCGAGAGCCGCGTAGATGAGGTGCTCGCCGCCGTGGACCTCGCGGACACCGGGAAGAAACGCGCCGGGCGCTTCTCGATGGGCATGCGGCAGCGCCTGGGGCTCGCGCTGGCGCTGATCGCCCGGCCACGCCTGCTCGTGCTCGACGAGCCCACCAACGGCCTCGACCCCATCGGCATCGAGGAGCTGCGCGACCAGATCCGCGGCTTCGCGGCGGCGGGCACGACGGTGATCGTCTCGAGCCACATCCTCTCCGAGGTGCAGCAGATGGCGGACACCATCGGCATCATCTGCGGGGGGCGCCTCGCCTACGAGGATGCGCTTCGGCCCGGGCAGGACCTCGAGGAACTCTTCATGAGCTTCTGCCGGGAAGGGCGGCGAGTACGCGGGGAGGTGGCGGCATGACGGGCGAGAAAGGCGGCCTGCTCGCGGGCCTGCGCGCCGAGGCCCTGAAGTCGCGCCACGCGGCACCGGTTCGCCTGGCCGTGCTCATGGCGCTGCCGATGCCGCTGCTCGGCGCGATGCCCTACCGGGGCGTGCAGATCTTCAGCGCGTGGAACTACTGGTACGCGCTCTTCCTGCCCGTGTCTCTCTCGCTCGTGGTGGCGTGCGTCGCGCGGGCGGACGCTCGCACGCGGATGCGGGGGCTTCTGGGCCTGGGCTTCCCGCTCGGGCGCGCCTGGTGGGCCAAGGCGCTCTGGTGCCTCGCGCTCTGTACGCTCTCGAACCTCGTGGTCTTCGGCATCTACCTCGCGGGATCGGCGTTCTCCTCGCAGGGCCTCACGGCCGCGGGCACGCTCACGATGCTCCTCTGCGCGCTCGTCAACACGGTGACCGCGGCGTGGATGATCCCCGCAGGGCTCTTTCTAGCGGCGCGGTTCGGCAT
>USHA01000086.1 GCA_900554325.1 uncultured Collinsella sp. | reverse complement strand
GGCCCGTGGGTTATACCCTAAGAGCAAACCACCCTTTTTAAGGGTGGTTCTGATTGAGAAGGACGCTTTGAAGCCCGTTTTGCAACTGATTCACCCACGCAATAAGGGGTCGTGGGCAAAAAACGTCAAATATGAGTACTGTCACAAGTGCTGTAGCATTATTTTTTTGTAAAATATGCTGTGTTACGCAACATATGTCCAAGTACTTAGCTGATAAAAGCCTGCAATTCTTCCGCCGTAGGATTCCTGGCGTCTAAATCGCCTTCTGGTGATATGCAATCGCTGTTACTAAATTGGTAACAGTACTCATATTTGCTATTTTTTGCCCACGGGCCCTTGGATGACAGTGTGATTTAATGCCCTCGGGGTTCGAATCCCCGGCACATGGATAGCAAAAAGCCCGTCACCGCAAGGGCAACGGGCTTCTCAGTTTAAATGGTGCCCCCAGCGGGATGTCCGCGTGCGGCTGGCGCCGCCCGCCTTCGCTGCGTCACTTCGCTCCTTGCGTGCTGCGCTGGAAAACGCTTCGCGTTTCCACAGCTCCGCACCCTGTCGGGTTCGAATCCCGGCACATGGATAGCAAAAAGCCCGTCACCGCGAGGGCAACGGGCTTCTCAGTTTAAATGGTGCCCCCAGCGGGATTCGAACCCGCGATATCCACCTTGAAAGGGTGGCGTCCTTGGCCGCTAGACGATGGGGACAGCGGGAAAGAGTATAGCAGACTTTTTTGCCGGCGCGTATATCGTTGGCAAACTGGAAAACCACCACAAAGGTGCCTGTCCCTTTGTGGTGGCGGGGCGTTAGGGGAGGAGCTTCATGGCGGCGTCGTGGGCGGCGCGCTCGTAGGTGTCGTCGAGGGGCTTGAGCGGCAGCAGGGCTGTGGCCTGCGCATCGCCGCGGCGCTCGAGGGCGTGGGTAATGAGCCAGTCGGCGAGCTCGGGGTTCTTGGGTAGCGCTGGTCCGTGCAGGTACGTGCCGATGACGCCCTTGTAGATGATGCCCTCAAAGCCATCGTCGCCGTTGTTGCCGGTGCCCGCGACGACGGACGTTCCGAGCGGCGTTGCCTCCGCGTCCAAAAGCGTGCGGCCACCGTGGTTCTCGAATCCCACAAAGGGCTCAGGTGCCAGATCGGTTTTGACGGCTACGTTGCCGATCAGGCGGTCGGAGCCGCGTACGGTTTCGGCGGCAATGACGCCCAGGCCCTCAATGCGATCGTCGCCCATGTAGTACGAACGGCCGAGCAGCTGATAGCTGCCACAGATGGCAAGCAGTGTGCCGCCGTCCTCAACATAGGCCGCGACCTTGTCTTTTTGAGCGAGCAGCTCGTGTGCAACCGCCAGCTGGTCGCGGTCGGAGCCGCCACCCATCATGACGATATCGGCATCGGTCAAATCAAGCGTTTCGCCCATACGGACCTCGTCTACACGCACGGGAATGCCACGCCAGACGCAGCGGCGCTCGAGTGCGATAACATTGCCGCCGTCACCGTAGAGGTTAAGGGCATCGGGATACAGGTAGACGATGCGCAGCGGGCGCGAAAGCTCGACTGGTGCGATGCCGACAGGAAGAGCGCTGCCGTCGGCACGGGCTACGGCGCGCCCGGCAACAGCGTCGGAAGTGGCGCCCTTCAGCCCGTCGAGCTCCTTGACCAGCGGCGGGAAGGCCGTGTAGTTGGCGACGGCGTAGAAGGTGTCATCGGCGGCCTCGTCTGCCACGGCGCCAATTGCCTGCGCGACGTCCGAGATAATCGCGGCATCGATGCCGGCGTACTTGAGGCGCACCTGCATGTCGTGTGCGCGCGTGCCGCCGGCAAAGGCGACAAGTCCCGGCGTGTCGGCGATGCGCTCAAAGTCGACGTCGTAGATCCACGATACATCGTGGCCGTCGGCGTCGTTGTCATTAAGGAAGAAAGCGCAGAGTCTGCCGCCTGCCGTCTTGATGGACTGGATTTGCCGATCGAAGCCTACGGGATTCTTGGCCAGGTTGGCCTCGACGGTGCGGCCGGCGATATCCCAGCGGCCCATGCGTCCGCCGGCGGGAACGTAGGCATCGAGCGTGGGCTGCAGGTGCGCCATATCCACGCCTAACTCATGTGCGGCAAAGAATGCGGCGGCAACGTTGTAGACCATATATAAGCCGTTGTAGCGTGTGGCGATGTGCGCGGCTGGCGCGCTGGAATCAGATCCAAACACCAGGTCAAAACCATAGCCATCGCGACTGAGCTCCACATTCGTTACGCGGCGGACCAGTGCGGGGCGTGCCCAACCGCACGAGGGGCAATGGTAGGCGCCGAGCTGGCCGTATTGCACGTAGCCATACTCCAGCGGCGCGTTGCACTGTGAGCAAAAACGTGAGTCGCTAATACGGTCGGACTCGGTGTTGGTGGCGCCATCGATGCCAAAGGCAATACTCGCGTTGGGAACGCGCGCGGCAATCGAGGCGCACAGCGGATCGTCGGCGTTGTAGATGAGCGTTGTCGTCGGAGAGAGCTCCAACGCATGGGCGATGACGTCTTGGGTATGGTCGATCTCGCCGTAGCGGTCTAGCTGGTCGCGGAACAGGTTGAGCAGCACAAAGTACGTCGGCTTGAGCTTGGGCAGAACGCGTACGGTGTAGAGCTCGTCGCACTCAAAGACGCCCACGCGCTTGCCGCTGCTGGCGTGCTTAAGGCCGCCGCGGGCCTCGAGCAGAGCACCCACCACGCCAGGCTCCATATTGTTGCCGGCACGGTTGCACACCACGGTAGCGCCGCTGGCAGCAACGGCGTCAGCGATGAGGTTGGAGGTGGTGGTCTTGCCATTAGTACCGGTAATCACCACGCTGCGGTCGACAAGGCCGGCGAGGTCGCTCAGCAACTCGGGGTCGATCTTCATGGCGATGCGGCCGGGGAGTACGCCGCCCTGGCGCTTAAGGATAGAGCGCAGCCCCCAGCGGGCGATATCGCTCGAGGTGCAGGCGAGAGATGAGCGGAAGTTCATGAAGTCGTTCCTAACGTGAATGACATGGTCGGGGCGATCGCGTCGCTAAAAGCCGTAACGGCGCGCAAATTCCTGGGCAAGCTGCGATACGTCTTCACAAGCGTTGGCCCAGGGGGCAAAGTCGGGAGTATCCGAGATAATGCCGTCGGCCTCCCAAACGGCCTGGTGCGAAAGATCCCACGGGTCGTGCGGCTCGGGTCGGCAGGGAAGATACGGCGTCTGGTACATGGGGTTCAGCAAGAAGAACGCGCCGCCCTCGCAGCGGTTGGCAAACTCGCGCAGCGCGCGTGTCGCCGGACGCATCTTGTTTGTTTTGAACAGCAAAATCGTGCGGGCGAGCAGGTACCAAGGAGAGTTTTCGAGTGCGTCTGCCCCCATCTGTTCCTCGAGCTGATGAGCCAGGGCAAAAAAGCCGTCCTGGTCTTCCAAGCGGGCGAGGGCGAGCAGGACGGTGCCGGCAGCTCGGGTGGGATAGCCTTCTGCCTTAAGGACGCGGCGAGAATAGTTGGCGGCGGCGCGGTAACGAGCGCTCGCCATGCACAGCTGCGAGATGGCCTCGAGCGTGTGAAGCCAGCCGATAAGCGCCGGCTCGCTCACGGTAAGGTCTGCTGCGGTGACACCGTCGGCCAAAACATTATTGGCCCAGTAGTGCGGGGCCTCCATATCAAACCCGGGCACGCTCTGTTGCAGGTAGTCGGCCGTGCTCGCCTCGAGCTTCATCAAGTCGCCCAGGCAGGCATCGACGGGCGTGTCGGCCAGGATGATGGCGAGCAGCTGGGCATCGAGGACATGCGCATCGACGCGAACAATCTTGAGCAGCTCATCGCGCATGTCGTCGAACAGGCGGTTGCGCGTCTGCTCAAACTCCTCGTCGCTGCCCATGTCCTCGATGCGATGGAGCTCGTCGAGCAGGTGGCGATGAACACCGGCATAGGACAGCAGCGCCTGAGCATGCTCGGACTGCGCATACTTTTGGGGATTCGCACTAATGTCGTTATGGACAAGCTCGCGTGCTGCATCGGTGAGTTCGGGGTGCGACGCCAGATAGGTGCGCTCCAGATAGGCGGGGATGTAGACGCTCGGATCCATTAGAGGTCTCCTCCCTTAAACGGCAATCCCTGTTCGGCCGCGCGCAGGATTCGTTCGTCGATCTGAGAGCGCACGATGTCGTTGGTGGCGACCCAGGCGGCAAAGCTGGCGTTGTCGGGCGCGCCTAGGCCCTCCTGCAGCACCGGCGTCGCCTCGGACAGGGCAAGGACAAGCTCATCGGTGGAGCCCGGACCTACGTTGACGCGGGCATAGATGCCATCGGGAAACTCGGTTTGGAAGTAGAGTGCTTCGGCTGCGTGCGGGCATGAGCGCGCAAGGATGCGCAGGTAGTGTTCGGCGCCCTCGTAATCCAGTTCGCGCCAGGCTGCGCTCATCAGTGCGATGAGCGTCCACGGGTCCAAGTCGCGCTCTGCGTCCTTGGGACGGCGGCGCAGCGGCGTGTTGGCAAGATAGGGTACGGAGTGGGCGGAACGAAAACGCTTGAGCTCCTCGGCAGGGTATTCGAGCTTTGCCATGGCAAGCATCGCGGTATGGCGGACGCCGGCGGGGTCGTTGGGCGCAAAGTCCAGGCTGCGATTCGCGGCATCCAGCGACATGCGGTAGCGGCCGCTAATGAGCGCGCGCGATGCCAAGGCGGCAAGCCAGCGCAGGTAGGGACGGCGGGTCAGGTCGCCTGCGGCCTCACGCTCGTAGGGGTCCTGCGCCGAGGCAATCTTGAGCGCCAGATCGTGCTCCACCTCGTCGCACTTGGACACCAGATACTGTACGTATTCCTCGTTGGATTCGGCGGTGAGCGCCGTCAGCATGCGCTGGGCATCCCAGTTGGCCGGATCGAGCGCGGCTGCCTCGCGGAGCATGTTCTCGGCTGCGGCTTCTTCTTGCTCTGCCTGGGCGTCGTCGGGGATAAAGGGGATGCGGTAGTCGACAGCCTCGACCACCTTGGCAATGAGGTGCCCGGCGCGGTCGCGATCGTGCACGATGAGCGGCGCGGGGTTGCGGGTGAATTGCTCCATTAGACGCTCGACGGCGGGGCCGTCAGTGAGCGGGATATTGTCGCGGCGCAAGGCCTCAAGAACGAGGCGATGGCAATCCTCTTGAATGGGATCGAATGCCATGGGGCCTCCTTTGCTGCAGTTAGGGTTCAAATATCTTTATATAAGGTTCTAGTTTACCCGCATGTGGCACACCGGGGGTGCCGCACTTGGACTTGCACCTTTGCACCACGAAGACGGATGTCGCACAAATGTCGGCACCTTGGACGACCGAGTGGTATCACAGTGCCGTAAACGGTCGATTTTTGGCGGCGAACGGGGCACATTTTGGAGGGGCACAGCCCTGTCCGGGATATGTAGTCAACCCTGATAAAACGTTTGCCCAGCTTGGGAGTATGAATGCCCCACAAGGGTCTTCAGGGATAGAAAAAACGTTTCATCATTGTTGGCTTTAGGTGAATAACTGACCAACCAGAACGGTAAAATAGTGTTTGTCTGAGCGTTGAGACGTTTAGACATTGCGTCGCTATCGCCGGCGACGCACAAAATGGTCCTAACGGAGCCAATCGGGTGCTCCGTTATATACGCAAGTCTAAGAGGGGCTTGTTTAGGAGGCACAGTATGGGACGTTTTACCAATCCTCGCGATCTGTACTTTGGTGAGGGCGCTCGCCACGAGGTGAAGAACCTCAAGGGCAAGAAGGCCATCATCGTTTCTGGCGGCAGCTCTATGCGCCGCGGCGGGTTCCTGCAGGACGTCGAGAACGACCTTAAGGAAGGCGGTTTCGAGGTCAAGCTGTTCGAGGGCGTCGAGTCCGACCCGTCCATCGAGACGGTCATGAAGGGCGCCGAGGCCATGCGCGAGTTCGAGCCCGACTGGATTATCGCCATCGGCGGCGGCTCGCCCATCGATGCCGCTAAGGCCATGTGGGTCTTCTACGAGTATCCCGAGGAGTCCTTCGATAACATCATCCAGCCGTTCAGCTTCCCCGAGCTGCGTCAGAAGGCTCATTTCTGCGCCATCTCCTCTACCTCCGGCACCGCTACCGAGGTCACTGCCTTCTCCGTCATCACCGACTACGCCAAGGGCATCAAGTACCCGCTGGCCGACTTCAACATCACCCCTGATGTCGCCATCGTCGACCCGGAGCTCACCTACACCATGCCCGCCAAGCTGTGCGCTCATACCGGCATGGACGCTCTGACCCACTGCATGGAGGCCTACGTTTCCACCTGCGCTTCCATGTTCACCGACGCCAACGCCCTGCACGGCATCCGCGAGATCGTCGAGTGGCTGCCCAAGTCCTATGCTGGCGACCATGAGGCCCGTCAGCACATGCACGAGGCTCAGTGCATCGCCGGTATCGCCTTCTCCTCGGGCCTGCTGGGCATCGTTCACTCCATGGCTCACAAGACCGGTGCAGCCTTTGAGAACGGCCACATCATCCACGGTGCTGCTAACGCCATGTACCTGGGCAAGGTCATCCAGTGGAACTCCAAGGATCCCCGTGCTGCCGAGCGTTACGCTTACGTGGCCAAGGAGATCCTGCACCTTCCCGGCGAGACCAACGAGGAGCTCATCGCTGCGCTCGTCCAGAAGATCCGCGACCTCAACGACCAGCTCAACATTCCGCAGTCCATCAAGGATTACGCGAATGGTGGCGTGAAGGTCGACGCCGAGAACCCGCAGATGGTTTCCGAGGAGGAGTTCCTCGCCAAGCTGCCCGAGATCGCCGCGAACGCCGAGCAGGACGCCTGCACGCCCGAGAACCCGCGTGAGACCAAGGCTGCCGACTTCGAGAAGATTCTCAAGGCCTGCTACTACGACACCGACATCGATTTCTAATCGACTCTTGTTATCGTAACGAGGGGCTCCGCACGTATCCGTACGGAGCCCCTTTCTTTTTCTTTTAGAGAATGGGATAGTTATGGCTGCAATTTTCAATAGCCCCAGCAAGTACATCCAGGGTCCGGACGAGCTGGCCAAGCTCGGCTCCTATGTCGAGCCGCTCGGCGCTAAGGCCCTCGTCATCGTGACGCCTTCGGGCAAGAAGCGCGTCGGTGCCAAGATCGAGGGCGGCTTTGTTGAGGCTAAGGCCGAGCTGCTGTTTGAGGACTTTAACGGCGAGTGCTCCAAGGGCGAGGTCGATCGCCTGGTCGCGCTCGCCCGAGACAACGGTTGCGACATCATCGTCGGCGTCGGTGGCGGCAAGATCCTCGACACCGCGAAGGCCGTCGCCTATTACCTGGAGTCCCCGGTTATCATTTGTCCCACCATTGCTTCGACCGACGCCCCGTGTTCGGCGCTTTCGGTGCTCTATACCGATGACGGCCAGTTCGACAAGTACCTCTTCCTTAAGGCAAACCCCAACATTGTCCTGATGGATACGACGGTTATCGCGGCGAGCCCGGTGCGCCTGACGGTTTCCGGTATGGGCGATGCACTCGCAACCTACTTTGAGGCCCAGGCGACGCATGATGCCGACGGTGGCACTTGCGCCGGCGGCAAGGGCGGCATGGCTGGCTTGGCGCTCGCCAAGCTCTGCTACGAGACGCTTATGGCCGATGGCGTCAAGGCCAAGGTCGCGCTGGAGAAGGGTGCGCTCACGCCTGCCGTCGAGCACATCATCGAGGCCAATACGCTGCTTTCGGGCATTGGCTTTGAGAGCTCGGGCCTTGCTGCTGCTCATGCCATCCACAATGGTCTGACGATGCTGCCCGAGTGCCACGGCATGTATCACGGCGAGAAGGTCGCCTTTGGCACCATCGTCCAGCTGGTACTCGAGGATGCTCCGACTGAGAAACTCGAGGAAGTCTTGGGCTTCTGCATTGAGCTGGGCCTACCGGTCACGATGAAGGAACTTGGCGTTGCCGAGCTTACGCGCGAGAAGGCCATGATTGTTGCCGAGGCCGCGTGCGCGCCCGAGGACACCATGTGCAACATGCCGTTTGAGGTGACGCCCGAGATGGTCGCAAACGCCATCCTGGGTGCCGACGCACTGGGCCACTACTACCTTATGGATGAGTAAACTAAGGTAAGGAAGGGGCAAAGCCGGCAGATGGCTTTGCTCCTTTTTTGCTATGGTGCAAAGGGGTCAGGTTAGTTGAACCAAAGAAGGCGGGGTAGGCCTGCGATGAGGTTTTTGCCCCGCCCTTGTTAATATGAGAAAGCCATTGTCAATAGGCGTGTTTGTTCGAGCCCGGTTTAAAAC
>USHA01000085.1 GCA_900554325.1 uncultured Collinsella sp. | reverse complement strand
CACGCAGGCGTACGCGTACTTCATGTTCCCCGGCGAGCTGCCGTTGACGGAGGAGGCAACGGCGCGCCTGACCGCGCTCTCCGAATTCCAGGACTTGGGAAGCGGCATGCGCATCGCCATGCGCGACCTCGAGATCCGAGGCGCCGGCTCGCTGGTCGGCGCCGAGCAGCACGGCAACCTGTCGAGCGTGGGCTTCGATCTGTTTACGCAGATGCTGGGGCAGGCGGTCGCGGAGGCACGCGGCGAGGGCGCCGGCGACGTCGAGCAGGCGACCGTGGGCATCAACCTGCCTGCGGACTTCTTCCTGTCCGAGGAATACGTCCCGGCGGTCGACCGCCGCGTCCTGGTGTATCGCAAGCTCGCAGCGGCCGACATGCTCGAGCAGGTCGACGAGCTCCAGGAGGAGTGCGAGGAGACGTTCGGTGCCCTGCCCGAGGCGGCGCAGAACCTGTTCGACCGCACGCGCATCCGCATCCGCGCCGACAGGCTTGGTCTCGAGAGCGTTGCGCTCATCGCGGGGAAGCTCACCTACCAGGGCGTTGACGTGCCCAAGGGCGTGGCGTTCGATCTGCGCACGAAGCTCGGCGCGATCGCCTTTCCCAAGACGCGAAAGTTCACGGTCCCCTACAAGGCGGGGGCGGGCAGCGGCAGCGGCGTCGGTCGCGGCATCAACGCCGATGTGGCCGCCGGCGGCATGGGCCCCGTGCAAGCGGCCTTGGGGATTCTGGCTCAGCTCGGTCCGAGCGGCGACGACGACTAGGTGCCTATGAAAAGAAGAGGCTACGAGCGCGAGTTTGAGCTGCACTCGTAGCCTCTTCATTTCGATAAATATCTGGAGCGCTGGGCGGTATAAAGGTTTAGCTCACTCGATCATTTCCGGCCAAGAAACCGTTGGACCGAAGAGGGGGTTTCCCGGCGTTTTATATTTCGTGATGTAGCGGGAAGAAAGAAGGTCAAACAGGTACGTGATGGCGTACTTCGAGTAAACCCCTAGCTCATCGATGCCGTCTCCTCGCCCGCTCAGGTAGTACGCCTTATCAAAACGCGAAGCGGTGTCTTTGCTGGAAAACGCCGTGATGAGCACCTTCTTCGCCGTTCGTCCCCACATGCGTTCGTCAAGTTCGCGTGCGAACATGCCCGAGACCGAAACCACGATGACCAGGGAATCGTGGTAGGTCTCGACGCGCATCGGCGGCTTACCGTTGTCTTGAGTGTTGAGGCGCACGATCTTTCCTGCAAAGAACATCTCTTGTTGGAAGCGCATGAGATTTCCGCTCACATTGTTGGTGCAGAGCAGCTCGACATTGCGATGTTGGGCTATCTCGTATGCGAGTTCGTCGAGAAGGGCATCGGATATTCTGCTCTCCACTTCCGCATACATCTCCATCATGCGAATATCGAGCTCAGCACGATATTCGTTAAAGCTGAGATTAGGGTCGCGGTGCCTGAAGTCCGAGGGGAAGACCAGTTGAGAAAAAGAGTTCTTGAGTTCGCTCAGGCTCTGGTACCCAAGGCGGTTGCAGAAACGGCGAACAGCCGATCTCGTCACGTGCGCGCGCTCTGTTATGGCGCTCACGTTGATGGCCTCGGAATTGCGGAGGTTGGAAATAAGGTAGCGCGCAATGGCGACATCGTTGCCGTCGCGCTCCTCGTTGATTATTGAACTGATGATGTTTAGCAGGCCAAAGCCGTGATTGCTCAAGATGACCCCTCGCGAACGGTCTCCAAACAGTGGTTCATTTTATGAATCATAGCAGGCAAATTCCTTTTCTATACTTCAAATCAGATGGCGCCATGTTCGAAAAAGGGCGGGAAAACCGCCTGCGTAAAAGGAGGGGAGGATGGTCGCATGAATGTTCAGGGACACGCGAATCTGCAGTTACCGGACTTCTTGTGGGGTTCTGCCACGGCGGCATATCAGTGCGAAGGTGCTTGGGACGAGGATGGCAAGGGGCTTGGCGAGTGGGATTATTTCAACCACACGAGCGCCAAGAACATCAATAACGTCGACGGCGACGTCTCGTGCGATTTCTATCATCGTTACGAGGAGGATATTCGGCTGTTGGCAGAGGGCGGCCAGAACACTTATCGATTCTCTATCGCGTGGAGCCGCATTTTGCCCGATGGGGTCGGTGAGGTCAACGAGGATGGCGTCGCGTTCTACAATCGCGTGATCGATTGTTGCGTCAAGTACGGTGTCGTCCCGAATGCCACGCTGTTCCACTATGACCTTCCCTATGCCCTGGCCTGCAAGGGCGGCTGGCTCAATGCGGATGTCGCCAAGTGGTTTTGCGACTACGCCAAGATCTGCTTTGAGCGCTTTGGCGACCGCGTGAAGGTGTGGGCAACCATCAATGAGCCCCATTTCTATAGCTACTGCGCGAATATGCTGGGCAACTACCCGCCCAACAGATCCCTCGACATGCAGTCCTTTATGCAGTATCAGTACCACCTGATGCTTGCCAGCTCCATGGCCGTACGCGCATATCGGGAGATGGGCGGCGACGGCATCATCGGCGTCGTGCACGACGGCGGTGTGGTCGAGGTCGATCCGGCTGCGGAGCATCCCGAGGAGGTGTTCCGCGGTGCCGACTTCATGGCGAATCGCATGATTCTCGCTCCATGTTTGCAGGGCAGGCTTCCCGAGGAAATGGACGAGATGCTCCAAAAGCTCGACGTCTTGCTGTATCGCGTGCCGGGCGACGAGGAGATCTTTGCCCAAGGCGTTGGCGACTACATCGGCTTGAACGTCTATTGCCGCGAGTACGCAACGGACTGGCGCGGTGGAGCGACCCAGGTTTCCGCCAACAACAAGGGCGGAGCGAGCAAGAAGCTCGAGGGGAAGGTGATCGCACCGCTGTATCAGACCACGTGCGATCCGAATGTTCCCCGCAACAAGTGGGGACGCGAGATTCTTCCGCGTGTCATGTACAGCACGATCATGGACATCGCGGAGCGCTACGGCAACCCGCTGATGTTCATCACGGAAAACGGCCACGGTGCCTACGAGGATCCCGACGCCGAGGGCATGGTTCACGACGACGAGCGCATCGAGGTACTGGATCAGTTTATCGAGCACATGATGCGCGCTCGCGCGGAGGGTGCAAACGTCCACGGGTATTACGTATGGTCAACGATGGATTTGTACAGCTGGATCAACGGTTACCAGAAGCGCTACGGATTGGTTCGAGTCGATTTCGACAATGATCTGAAGCGTGTTCCCAAAAAGAGCTGGTATTGGTATCGCGATCTGATCAACGGCTATCTAAATCAAAGCGAATAGGAGGCGTGAAATGAAATACGAGAAGATGTCGCACTCTATTCTTGCCGCGATTGGCGGTGTGGAGAACATCTCGTCCGTCACGCATTGCGCGACCCGCTTGAGGATTGATGTAAAGAAGCTCGATGCAATCGACCTCGATGCGGTCAAGAAGGCGGAATATGCGCTTGGAGCCGTGGTGAGCGGCGGCCAGCTGCAGGTCATCATCGGTCCGAACGTGACTGAGGCATACAACGATTTCCTCGAGGTCGCGGGCATCGATTTCGGTGCAGGTGTCGTCGCAGACGATGAGGGCACGATCGCCGACATGGCCGCCTCGGTGAAGAGCAACGGTGCGGTCGGCATTGTCGAGAAATTCGGCAACATCACCGCCCAGATCTTCATGCCCATCGTCCCGGCGCTTATCGTCGGCGGTCTGATCCTTGCCATTAAGAACCTCCTGGTCAATTACTGCGGGTTTAGCACCGATAGCGGCACGGCGCAGGTGCTGCTGGCGATCTTCGACGCGGCCTTCACGTTCCTACCCGTCTGGATTGGCTATCAGCTTGCCTCCATTCTCAAGATGCAGCCGATCATGGGCGCGCTTCTCGGCGCGATCATGGTGAGCCCGTCGATCAGCGGCGTTGAGGGCCTCGATTTTCTCGGGATGCCTATTCCGGCGATCGGCTACGGTGGAACTGTCGTGCCCATCGTGCTCGGCGTCGTGTTCATGTTCGCGGTTGACCGCTTGCTGCAGAAGGTCATCCCCGATGTTGTGAAGTTGTTCGTCAAGCCGCTGCTCACCATGTTCATCATTGTCCCCGTGACGCTTCTGGCTCTCGGTCCTGTCGGTTCCATGATGGGTTACGCGCTGAGCGACGCCGTTACGTGGCTTATGGGGCATGTCGCGGTGATCGCCACTCCGATATTTGCCGCGATCAACCCGTACCTCGTCATGCTTGGTCTCGATAAGGCCTTTATCGCAATCGAAGTGAATAGCCTTGCCCAGCTTGGATACGCGCCTATTATCTTCGGCTTCATTTCGAACCTGTGCATCGGAGCTACCTGCCTGGCGCTTGCGAGCACCATCAAGGGAGATTCTGCTCGTAAGGGCATGGTGACCACCTTTGGCATCACCGCGCTGTGCGGCGTTACCGAGCCGGGATTCTACGGCGCGCTCATCGAGCGTCCCCGTCTGCTTCTTGGCACTGCTATCGGCGCCCTGTCTGGTGGTCTCATCGCCGGCATTTTCGGGCTCGTTGAGTACGTTGCCGGCGCCTGTCCCGGTCTGCTCTCGGCGTTGATCTTCATCGCCCCGGACGGCGGTATGGATAATTTCTTCCTCGCCTGTGTGGTCGCCGCGGTGAGCATCACGGTGTCTTTCATCGCGACGCGGGTGATCATAGCCAAGTTTGAGAAGTAACTTACCTGAGGAACAGTTCGCTTGGGTTCCCGTTTGGCTGGTTGATCGGCCGGCCCGCTCACGTGGCGTGACCGTTTGATTTTGTTGATGGCGGTCCGCTTGAGAGAGCTCTGCCTGCACTTCGCCGGCTGAAGATCGGGGCATATGCTCCGTCCTCGATGCGTGCGTCGAGGACGGAGCTTTTATATGGCGAAGCCTCTGCATGCGAACCATGGAGGTTGTGGATGCAAGTTCGTTTTGGATATTTTCTTGTCCTGCTTGGCGCCCTGCTGTGGGGGAGTGTAGGCGTCTTTTCGCGTGCGCTGGGTCAAATGGGCTTGACTGCGATGGAGGTCGCGGCGCTCAGAATGTTCGTCGCCAGCATATTTCTCGTCCCGATTCTCTTGGCGATGGGGGCGGGCAAGGATTTCGAGAAGGCAGGAAGACGGGGGCTCCTCCGGTTTTTCCTGATCTCACCTCGAGGGCTGTTTTGGAGCGCGCTTGTTGGTGTTTTTGGCCTCGCCCTGTCCAGCGCAACCTACTATATATCTATAGAGCATATTGGCATGTCAACCTCTTCGGTGCTCATGTGCACGTCTCCTATGTTTGGCATCGTGCTCGGTCGCATACTATACGGCGAGGGGATAACCAATCAAAAAATCGTCTCACTTGTTTTCAACGTCGCGGGTTGCACACTTGCCGTCACGGGCGGCGCGCTCGAGATCGAGTCGATATCCCCAATTGGAGTTGGAACGGGCGTTTGCTCTGGCTTGATGGGATGCCTGCTCACAATGTTCAGCAAGGCGGCAACACGTTACGCCCAGCCGCTCACTGTCGTATTTTATGGCTTTGTGGCCGGTGGCGCCCTTTTGTCCGCCTTCGCGAACCCGTTTGCGAAGATAGCTGGGGGCATGCCATCCGGGTTCTACTGGGTCGCAGCCGCTTTCGGCTTGTTCCCAACGGTCCTCGCGTACTTTTTTTATATGACTGGGCTCTCAAAGGGGCTTGAGGCATCCAAGGTCCCCGTGATCGCCACGTTCGAAACGGTGACGGCCGTGATACTCGGCGTTGCCATATTCAGAGAGCCGTTTGGCATGGGAAAGCTGATCGGCGTCTGTTTGGTCCTGGCTTCCATCGGTATAATGAGCATCGATGTGGCGGCTCAGCGCAGAAAGCTTCTGGAAAGGGTCCGTTCCGTGTAGTGCGCCGTAGGTGCGAGGGAAGGGTTCGGTTGCGATCGGTTTCGCTTCTGAGCTGCGAGATGATCGGTTAAAGCCAAGGCCCGACCCCTTGCGGGGTCGGGCCTTGGTCATGCGAGGCGATGATGACAGGCCTGTACTAGTCTTCGGCGATCTCAGTGATGGCACCGGCGGGGCAGGCGTCCTGGCAGGCGCCGCAGGCGACGCAGGAATCCTCGTCGGCGACGGTGGCGACGTCGTTCAGCTCGAGAACGCCGGCAGGGCAAGCGTCAACGCAGACGCCGCAGGCGATGCACTCGTCAGCATCAATAATCGGATGAGCCATGATAAACCTCCTCTGTTGCGCCCGGTGCCACAGGCGAAGAGGCAACGGGTCTTTCTCAAAAGAAAGATACCACGCGGCTCCTTCAATGCAAGCCTTGGGACCGGACAATATCGACCGTTCGCCGAGTAAGCCAAAGTTGACCAACAACGCGAATGGAGCCGGTCTCTACAAATCGGCAGCAGGGTTATCCGCTCGTCCTGTAAATACACAAATGTTGGCCAAAATGAAAGACCTTGGAGTAGACAAAGAAATCCCGTTGAAAAAACTGCAGGTAGAACGCTTGGTCTCAGTTCTCTCTACTATGTCCAGATGGTTTTCGTTCAACATTTGTGTATTTGCCTCTCTTTCCCATGCCGTTGGGGCATTTTTTGCGCTTTAGAAAGTGGCCCGGCGCGCGCCTTGCCTTGTTTTCGGCGTATCGCCGCGCCCGTTCGGTAGCAGAAGGTTCATCTGCCAGCTTGATCCAGTCGTCAAAGATTTCAGAGCGCAGTTTGTCTTCTGCAAAAACCTGCTTAGAGGTCTTTTCGGGCCAGTGTATATTTAGCTGCGCAGAGAGCAAGTCTAGAAGCGCGTTGAACTTGTCAGAGTCGGAAAGTTGGTCGCTGGTGACCATAGTTACGCTGTGCCCCATCGTTTGGAGGGCGGTGGCGCGCAGCGAGTCTCTGGTCCCTGCGCCAACTCGATCGTGGATGACCTTGCCTTGGCACTCGACCATCCATTCTTTAGTCCCGTCGGGTGAAAGCACGCGCATGTCAACTTCGGCATGGTCAGTATCGATGAGAGTCTTTGCATTGTTCGACAAGACAATGCGGTAGTTGTTTTCGAAGTTTCGATAACCCCATCCACCGAGGTCGCAGCTCATCCATAGCAACATCGACAGCTGAGCTTCTAGAGGCGAGGCAGTGACGCCGCTCACGCAGTTAACGGCCTGTTCAAACATCTTTGACCCTCTGATGCCTCGAAGGCCCGCGGCGAACTGTTCAAGGTCGCTCGTCGTAATGAGGGGCGGTCGGGTCCAAAGGCTTGTTGGACTTCCATTTTGGTCTCTCACGCAAGTCCATCCGTCACTGCACGTCCCCAAACCGTGCGTTTCGGGCGTCTACTTGGGTTTGACGAAAAAGAGGCAACATTTGCGTATTTGCATGCGGTTTGGGCGTGTGGAAACCATCCGGAGCTTGCATTGGGTGTGTGGAGCATGTGTGAGCGTGCCGCGGGCGTGTGGGCGCGCGCCAAGCGAACACTGGGACCACCTCGGGTGCGTAGTGGGGTGCGGCGGGTGTGCCGTGGGTGGGGCATTGAGCCTATGGGGCCCGCTAAAACATCTGTTAGCAGGCTGCAGAGAAGACTTAAGTTTAAGAAAATAAGAAATCTTATATGAATTGACTTAGATTTTGTATAAGTCGCCGCATAAGGGGATACACTATGCCATGAGCAAAACGCAGAAGCGCCGTGAGCATCCGCGAACGCGCGCCACGCAACCCAAGGAAGGGAAGTAACTATGAGCAAGATTCTCGGTATCGACCTGGGCACCACCAACTCCGCGATGGCCGTTCTCGAGGGCGGCACGCCCACCACGATCGTGAACGCCGAGGGCGACCGTACCACCCCGTCCGTCGTCGGTTTCCGCGCCGAGGGCGACCGCATCGTGGGCAAGGCCGCTAAGAACCAGGCCGTCACCAACCCCAAGAACACCGTCTTCTCCATCAAGCGCTTCATGGGCCGCAAGTTCTCCGAGGTCCAGGACGAGCTCAAGACCGTGCCTTACGAGGTCAAGGAAGGCAGCAACGGCCGCTGCGTCGTCATGATCGACGGTGAGGAGTACACCCCCGAGCAGATCTCGGCCATGACCCTCTCCAAGATGAAGGCCGACGCCGAGAAGTATCTTGGCGAGCCCATCACCGAGGCCGTCATCACTGTCCCCGCGTACTTCAACGACGCCCAGCGTCAGGCCACCAAGGACGCCGGCCGCATCGCCGGCCTCGACGTCAAGCGCATCGTCAACGAGCCCACGGCCTCCGCGCTCGCCTACGGCCTCGACAAGCAGGACAAGGAGCAGAAGGTCCTCGTCTTCGACCTCGGTGGCGGCACCTTCGACGTCTCCCTGCTCGATCTTGCCGACGGCGTGTTCGAGGTCCTCGCCACCAACGGCGACAACCACTTGGGCGGCGACGACTGGGATCAGCGCGTCATCGACTGGATGGCCGACAAGTTCCA
>USHA01000084.1 GCA_900554325.1 uncultured Collinsella sp. | reverse complement strand
GCGAGTTCCGCACGAGCCGGAGAGCACTTAATGTGCTCTCCGTGCGAGTCAGGACTGTTCGAGCAGGCGACCTTATATATTTGCCCTCCCCGGGGCTCCTCGCCAGTCCCCCTCAGCTAGTTCTTCAGCGAGTTCAGCGGCGCCGGGAAGCGTCCACCACGGTGGGCAAGCACGGTGCCGGCGTTGGGGTTCACCGGCATGATGGGCGCACGGCCGAACAGGCCGCCGTACTCGACGCAGTCGCCCACGCCCTTGCCGATGGCAGGAATCACGCGGACGGCCGTGGTCTTGTTGTTGATGACGCCGATGGCCATCTCGTCGGCGATGATGCCGGCGATGGTCTCGACCGGGGTGTCACCGGGGATAGCGATCATGTCCAGGCCAACGGAGCACACACAGGTCATGGCCTCGAGCTTCTCGAGCGAAAGCGCACCGGCCTCGACGGCGGCGATCATGCCGGCGTCCTCGGACACGGGGATAAAGGCGCCGGAGAGACCGCCCACGCTGGAGCTGGCCATGACGCCGCCCTTCTTGACGGCATCGTTGAGCATGGCGAGCGCGCAGGTCGTGCCGGGGCCACCGCAGGTGCCCACGCCGATGATCTCGAGGATACGGGCAACGGAGTCGCCGATGGCAGGCGTGGGAGCCAGTGACAGGTCGACAATGCCTTTCTCGACACCCAGACGGCGGGCGGCCTCGCGGCTCATGAGCTCGCCGGCACGGGTGATCTTAAAGGCGGTCTGCTTAATCTTTTCGGCGACTTCCATCATCGAGGCGGAGTCGGGGAGCGTCTCCAAGGCAGCAGCCATAACGCCGGGGCCCGAGACACCAACGTTGATGACGGCGTCGGCCTCGCCACCGCCGTGGACGGCGCCCGCCATAAACGGGGAGTCCTCGACCATGTTGGCAAAGCAGACAAACTTGGAGGCGCCAACGGAATCCTGGTCGGCCGTGAGCTTGGCGGCATCGATGATGGTCTGGGCGGCCATGAGCACAGCGTCCATGTTGATGCCGGCGCGTAGGCTGGCGACGTTTACGCTGGAGCAGACGCGGCTCGTAGTGGCGAGCGCCTGGGGGATGGACTGGATGACGCGGCGGTCGGCGTCGCCGATGCCCTTCTGGACGAGTGCGGAGAAGCCGCCCAGGTAATCGATGCCGAGCGTCTCGGCCGCGCGGTCGAGGGCATGCGCGATGGGGGTGAGGTCCTCATCCTTGCAGCACGCGGCGATTTGCGCCACCGGGGTGACGGAAACGCGCTTGTTGACGATGGGGATACCGTACTCGCGCTCGAGGTTCTCGGCGGTCTCGACCAAGTGCTCAGCCGTGTGCGTCACGTGGTCGTAGATCTTCGTGCACATGCGGTCGAGGTTCTCGTCGCCGCAACCCATGAGCGAAACACCCATGGTGATGGTCCTGATGTCGAGGTTCTGCTCCTCAACCATGCCGCGGGTTTCCGCGATTTCTGCGGGCGTGATCGCCATCCTTGCGCTCCTATCTGCCAAAACGAGCATAGTCTTATCTATTCTAACGTGCCGCACGTGCCAAGTGGCGCATGCGGCACGTTTTGGTGCTCGGTTGTTTCCGTTGTGTTACTGCCCAAAGACCTCTTCGGCGATGCGCGCGCTTTCGGCGGCGTCCTTGGCGTAGTAGTCCGCGCCAATCTGCTTGGCGTATTCGGGGGTGAGTACGGCGCCGCCTACGATGATCTTGACGCCCGGAACCTCGGCATGGAGCAACTTGATGGTCTCTTCCATGGCGACGACCGTGGTAGTCATAAGCGCCGAGAGGCCGACGAGTTTGATATCGCGCTCCTTGACGGTCTTGAGTACCTCCTGCGGATCGACGTCGCGGCCCAGGTCAAAGACGGTATAGCCGTAGTTGTCGAGCAGCATCTTGACGATGTTCTTGCCAATGTCGTGGATGTCGCCCTTGACGGTGGCCACGCAGATCTTGCCCTTGTCGGCGATCTCGCCGGCGGGCATCAGGCGCTTGATGGTGTCGAAGCCCACACGCGCTGCCTCGGCCGAGGCCATAAGCTGCGGCAAGAAGAACTTGCCCTGGTCAAAGAGAACGCCAACCTCGTCGAGGGCGGGGATAAAGTGATTGTTGATGAGGTCCATGGCGTCGTGGTCTGCCAGCAGACGCTCGGTCTCGGCAGCGATCTCGCCTTTGCGGCCCGAGACGACCATGCGACGAATCGGGTCGTCGTTGCCGTCGGTGCCGGCGGTGCCGGCGGCAGGCGCGGCATCACTCGATGCGGCCTGAGCTGCTGCCGGGTTTGCGGCGATCTTATACGGATCGGTCCAACCGGCGTAGCGCTCGATGTATCCGGTCGAGCCCTCGTCCTCAACGCTCAGGACGCGATAACTGTAGACGGTATCCATAAAGCGCTTGGAGCCCGGGTTCATGATGGGGGCGTCCAGACCCGCGCCAAAAGCGGCAGCCAAAAAGACCGAGCCCAGCAGCGGGCGGGCAGGCAGGCCAAAGCTGATGTTCGACACGCCGAGCGCGCATTTGACGCCCAGACGCTCCTTGCACAGGGACATGGCGCGTAGGATCTGCTCGGCCTGGCGTTGATTGGTCGAGGCGGTCATGACCAGGCAGTCGATGAGGATGCGGTCCGGTCCGATGCCGTAACGGGCGGCCTCGGCCACGATGTGCTCGGCGATGGCGAAGCGAGCCTCGGCGGAATCGGGGATGCCGCCTTCGTCGAGCGTAAGGCCGACAACGTTGGTGCCGTAGTGGGCGACCAGCGGGAAGATCTCGTCCATGATCTGCTGCTTGCCATTGACCGAGTTGATGATGGGCTTGCCGGCGTAGCGGCGCACGGCGGCCTCGACGGCTGCGGGGTCGGTGGAGTCGATCTGCAGCGGCAGCAGCGTGGACCCCTGGAGCTGTTCGGTCGCCTGTTGGATGATCTTGACCTCGTCGATCTCGGGCAGGCCCACGTTGACGTCCAGAATGTCGGCGCCCTGTTCCTGCTGGCTGATGCCCTGGCTCACAACGTAGTCCAGGTCGCCGTCGCGCAGGGCCTGCTGCAGGCGCTTTTTGCCGGTGGGGTTGATGCGCTCGCCGATGACGGCGATCTTGTGGCCGTCGCAGGGAAGGTCCACGACCGTTTGGGCGCTCGTGACCGACATACTGGGCTTGCGGTGGCGCGGGCTGGGCGTGTGGTTATCGATAAGCGTGCGCAAGGCCGCCATGTGCGCCGGCGTGGTGCCGCAGCAACCGCCCACGACGCTCACGCCGTCGGCGATCATGCCGGCGACGGCCTCGGCGTATTCGGGGGCTTGGATATCAAAGACGGTGTTGCCGTCGTCGTCCACATGGGGGAGTCCTGCATTGGCCTGCACCATAACAGGCTTGTCGGTAACGGTGAGCATACGTGCGGCGAGTCCCCGGAGCTCGGCCGGTCCTTGGCTGCAGTTGATGCCCAAAACGTCGGCGCCGATGGCGTCAAGCGTGATGGCGGCGACCTCGGGACTCGTTCCCAGGAAGGTGCGACCGTCTTCCTCGAAGGTCATGGTGGCAAAGACGGGCAGGTCGGAGTTCTCGCGGCAGGCGAGGACCGCCGCCTTGATCTCGGCCAGGTCGGTCATAGTCTCGATAATAAAGAGGTCGACGTCCGCAGCGACGCCGGCGCGCACCTCCTCGGCAAAGAGGTCGTAGGCCTCGTCAAAGCTGAGGGTGCCCAGGGGGCGCAGCAGGGCGCCGATGGGGCCGATGTCGCCGGCGACGTAGCGGGCGCCGGCCTCGCGGGCGCAGGTGACTGCCGCGGCAAAGACGTCTGCCACGGTGGCGGCGCCGTCGAGCTTGTGGGCGTTGGCGCCAAAGGTGTTGGCGGTGATCACGTCACAGCCGGCCTTGACGTACTGACGCTGGATATCGGTGATGACCTGGGGTTCCTCAAAGTTGAGCAGCTCGGGCAGGGCGCCTGCCTTCATGCCGGCGGCCTGCAACATGGTGCCCATGCCGCCGTCGAACAGCAGGTGTCCCGTGCCCTCGATGGCGGCACGCAGGCGGTCATCCTTAATGCGAAGGTCGTCGATCGTGCGCGTCTTGTATGCAGCGCCATTACGGCGTGCGGCATCAACGGGTGCCGCCAGCGCGGCGCCGTCCAGATCATGAGTGATAAGCGGAGTAAACATCGATGGCTCCTAATGGCTGGAATAGCAGGTGGTGTGGGCGGCGCGGAAGCGGCAGTGCTCGCGCATGCGGCAGATATTGCAGGTGGGGCGGCTCTGGGCGTCGTGGACCTCGCCGTCGAACAGACCGATCACTGCGGTCACGCTCTTGGTGGGCATGAGCAGGCTGGTGGGAGTGACGGTAAGTCCAATGAGGCGCGTGGCGTTGAGTGCATCCACGATTGAGCGCTGTGCCGTGAGCGGGCAGTCGCCATAGCCGGGACTGAAGCGCCAGTTACCGGCGAGTCCGTGTGCAGCGGCCGCAGCCTTGACCTGCTGGTCCATCTGCTCGACGGCGGCTTCCACATAGGCAGAGCATGCGGCGTCGAGCACGGCGCCTTCCAGGGGTTGCTGGGCTCCCGTGGTGCGCAGGCGACGCTCGGCTTCCATGCCGAGGGTACATGCCATGAGCGCGGCAAAGCGGGCGTCCTTAAGGTGGCGATAGATATCACGACCCCGCAGTTCAACATTGGTGCCAACCAAGCGGATGCAGGGCTCGCCCTGCTCGTCGACGCCTGCGGCATCGACGGCAAACACACGGCGCACGCCACGGGGCTCAATGTCCAGTTCCAGACGCTCAACGACAAGCTCAATACGCTGCGACAGTTCGGGCTCAATCTGCTGGCCGCCGTAGCCCAGATACCGCAGCATCTCGGCACGGTCGACACGAGGGCGGTGGGCAGCGTCGATACGGTAAAGCGCCGGCGACGCAAGGTCGGCCGGCACTTCAACAACGGTTGTATCGACGTGCGGTTTTTCCATTACCCCAGGCGCTCCATAATGGTCGCGGCGATTGCAGGACGGTTCATAGTGTACAGGTGCAGACCGTCGGCACCGTGCTCCTTAAGGTCGCAAAGCTGACGAGCAGCATAATCTACACCGGCTGCCTGCAGGCTCTCGGGGTCGTTCTCGTACTTGGCGAGAATCTTGATGACGGGGGAGGGCAGCGACGCGCCGCACATAAAGACCATGCGGCTGATCTGGGACTTGCCCATAAACGGCATGATGCCCGCGGTAATGGGCACGGTGATGCCGACCTTGTCGGCAAGCTCGCGGAAGCGGTAGAAGCACTCGTTATCAAAGAAGAGCTGCGTCACAAAGAAGCTTGCGCCGGCGTCCTGTTTTTGCTTGAGGTGTTCGACCGAGAGGTTGAGATCCTCACAGGCAATGTGGCCCTCGGGGTAGGCTGCGGCGCCCACGCAAAAGCCGGCGTCGACGAGCTCGGGGATGAGGTCGCGGGCGTAGGCGTAGTCGGAGGCGGGCTTGTCGTCCTCGGTCGCGCCGGCAGGGAGATCTCCACGCAGGGCCAGGATGTTTTCAACGCCGGCGGTACGATACTCGTCGATCTTGGCGGCGATATCGGCATGCGAGCGGCCCACGCAGGTAAGGTGTGCCACCGAGGGCGTGTCGAATTCGCTCGAAATCATATGCGCGATGGGGGCGGTGGTGGCACCGTTGCCCGAGCCGCCGGCCGAGCAGGTGACCGAGACAAAGCTCGGCGAAAGCTTGCACAGATTGCCTGCCACTTCGCGAGCCGTGTCGAGGGTGAGCTCGCCCTTGGGCGGGAACATCTCAAACGAAACGGGCGCGGTGCCCTGGGATGCTGCCTGCTTAAAAACCTCGTCGACGCGCATATCGTGCTCCTCTAGATACGTAATAGTGTGATGTGTTGTAAGGATTCTACAGCACCACTGTGTCACGGTGGAGTTTCACTCGTTATTCGGGGATACCAATCAAAGATGCCTTGCTATCGGCTTTCTCTATAACAGAGCGGCTAATCTAGGCACGGACTATAAAGACTGGTATCTGATGCAAAATACCAGTTAATAGAGCTCCATCCCAAATTGACTACCCTTAAACCATGGGGAGAGGTCTGCAATTTATGCAGTTGATTGGCTGTTGAGGGTGGCAACGCCGCCTCGATAGGGTAACCTCATTGATTGGTTTCGCGACAGCAACATAACGGTAATGTCGCGGAAACACGGCGAGTCTAAGCTATGACTCGTTCGTTAGTAATCAACACCGCTTCTCACGCGGTGCCGATACGAAGGGAGTTCCGTATGGCCGAACTTACTGACCGCTTCGGGACCATGGTGTTCTCTGAGGAAGTCATGAAGGACTACCTCCCCAAGGACATTTGGAAGCGCCTTGCTGCAACCCTCGAGGGCGGTGAGCCGCTCGACCTGGATGTGGCCAACGCCGTTGCCCATGCCATGAAGGTCTGGGCCATCTCCAAGGGCGCGACGCACTACGCGCACTGGTTCCAGCCGCTTTCGGGCATTACTTCCGAGAAGCACGACAGCTTCCTGGAGCCCAACCACGACGGCACCGCCATTACCAAGTTTACGGGCAAGAACCTCATCCAGGGCGAGCCCGATGCCTCGAGCTTCCCCAACGGCGGCCTGCGTGCTACCTTCGAGGCCCGTGGCTACACCGCTTGGGACCCCACTAGCCCCGCCTTTATCAAGGACGATGTCCTGTGCATCCCCACGGCTTTCTGCTCCTACACGGGCGAGGCCCTGGACAAGAAGACCCCGCTGCTGCGCTCCATGACCGCGCTCTCGCGTGAGTCTAAGCGCGTTTTGGCGCTGTTTGGCAAGACCCCCAAGAAGGTCGTTCCTTCCGTGGGCGACGAGCAAGAGTACTTCCTGATCAAGAAGGACGCCTATCGCAAGCGCAAGGACCTGGTCATCACCGGCCGAACCCTCTTTGGTGCTGCTCCCTGCAAGGGCCAGGAGCTCGAGGAACACTACTTTGGCGCTATCCGCCCCACCGTCTCGGCCTATATGAAGGACCTGGACGATGAACTGTGGGCGCTTGGCATTCCCGCCAAGACCAAGCACAACGAGGTTGCTCCCTGCCAGCATGAGCTCGCACCGGTCTATGGCGAGGTCAACGAGGCCATCGATCAGAACCTGGTCATGATGGAGAAGATGAAGCTCATCGCCTCCCGTCACGACTTGGTCTGCCTGCTGCACGAGAAGCCCTTCGAGGGCATCAACGGTTCGGGCAAGCACAACAACTGGTCGCTTGGCACCGAGTCCGAGAACCTGCTCGACCCGGGCGACACCCCGCTCGACAACCTGCAGTTCATCGTCTTCCTCACCGCGGTGATCGAGGCCGTCGATAACTATCAGGAGCTCCTGCGTGCTTCCGTTGCCTCGGCCGGCAACGATCATCGTCTGGGCGCCAACGAGGCTCCTCCGGCGATTATGTCCATCTTCCTGGGCGACCAACTTACCGAGGTCGTCGAGAAGATTATCGATGGCAAGGCTTCCGTCCATGCCACGCGCGGCGTGCTCGACTTGGGCGCCGATACCCTGCCCAAGTTGATGCAGGACAACACCGACCGCAACCGCACCTCCCCGTTCGCCTTCACCGGCAACAAGTTCGAGTTCCGTGCCTGCGGCTCCGAGCAGAACGTCTCCGACTCCAACCTGGTGCTCGATGCCGCCGTGGCCAAGTCGCTCAAGTCCTTCGCCGACGCACTCGAGGGTACGCCCGAGGATAAGTTCCAGGATGCCGCGCTCGAGTACTGCAAGAAGGTGCTGACCGATCACCAGCGCATCCTGTTCTCCGGCGACGGTTACTCCGACGAGTGGCCCATCGAGGCCGAGAAGCGCGGCCTTGCCAACAACAAGACCACGGCCGACGCCCTACCCGCCTTTGTTTCCGATAAGGCTATCGCGCTCTTTGAGGAGACGGGCGTCCTGACCAAGGCCGAGGCCCAGTGCCGCTACGACTGCAAGCTCGAGAAGTACAACAAGCTCATGAACATCGAGGCTACCACGATGGTTCGCGAGGCGCGTCGTACCTATCGCCCGGTCATTACCGCCTATGCCACCAAGGTCGCGAAGGGCCTTGAGACTATTCGTGCCGCCGGTGCTGAGGCTGCCATGCAGTGCGAGCAGAACACGCTCAACAAGCTCTGCAACGGCATCACCGCCATCAACGATTCCATCAAGGCACTCGACGCCGTGCATCAGAAGGCCGAGGCTCTCGATGGCCAGGAGCAGGCCAATGTGTATGCACACGAGGTCGTTCCCGCTATGGACACGCTGCGCGCCGCCGTGGATGCCATGGAGGAGATCGTGGCCGCCGACTACTGGCCGGTTCCGACCTACGACGACATCCTGTTCTACGTGTAGAACGTAACTGACATATCGTCACGGTATTGAGCCGGGGTCCGCATCGCGCGGGCCCCGGCTTTTTGTTTCAAGACTTTAGTCCGCTGGCCGCGCAGCGGCCAGCTTTAAACCACCCGCTACGCGGGTGGAGACAAACGGCTTTACAAAGCCACCCCTCCGACCGATATTGACGATT
>USHA01000083.1 GCA_900554325.1 uncultured Collinsella sp. | reverse complement strand
GACCCTGCTCCTTGACCTGACGGAAGCCGCGGATCAGCGCGAACATGACCGCGATACCGGTGCCAGCGGAAACGAAGTTCTGCACAGTGAGACCCATGAACTGCACAAGGTAGGACAGGGTGGTCTCACCGGAGTAGGACTGCCAGTTGGTGTTGGTTATGAAGGAAGCAGCCGTATTGAACGACAGGTCCCATGACACACCCGGCAGGTGCTGGGGATTGCCTGGCAAGAAGGACTGAAGCGCCTGGAGTGCCACAAGAGTCACGAGGCCGATCCCCGAAAAGACCAGCACGCTCGCCAGATAGCGCCTACACCCCATCTGTTCTGCCGCGTCGATGCGAAGCAGACGATAGACGCCACGCTCCACAGGAGCAATCACAGGCGACAGGAACGTATGCTCACCATCCATGATATGGGCCATGAACCGACCGAGCGGAACGGCCAGGACGACGAGTACGGCAAAGTACAAGATGTACTGAATCGCAGCGTCCATAGTTTACGAATCACTCCTCATCAGAATGTAGATGTAATAGATAAGAAGTCCAATGCAGACGACTCCGATGATGGGAATGAGGATGTCCATTTACCGCCCCTTTCACACGCGGTCCGATGTCTCGGACGCCTGCCCTCGCAAGCGTCTGGGGACAGTAAACGCTTCTAGGGATTAAAGAGGCGTGAGGGCCGGGGCTCACGTCCTTAAGATGCCGTAAAGATGCAGGTAGAAAGCACTATTGCAGCTGCAGTGCGCCTATACTCGACCTCGCGAGCATACAGTGGTGTCTTCACCGCGTATGCACGCATGGACAACGCTTCAGAAAGGCTACGCTATGCAGCGCGACGCATCGGACACTCGCGTCAATCCAGACCTCATCCTCAAGGCAATTGAGAAAGACGAGGTCGCCGATGACACTCGAACCAGTCGGGGACACCTCAAAATTTTCTTTGGCTACGCTGCTGGCACAGGCAAAACCTATGCGATGCTTCAAGCCGCCCACGCCGCCAAGCGGCGAGGTGTCGACGTCGTCGCGGGATACATCGAGCCGCACGAACGTCCGGCAACTGCCCATCTTGCACAAGGGCTTGAGAACGTGCCCTGTAAACTCATCGAGCACAACGGCATTGCGCTCAGCGAGTTCGATCTAGATGCGGCTATCGAACGCGCCCCTCAGCTCATCCTTGTCGACGAGCTCGCCCATACGAATGCGCCGGGGTCTCGCCACGACAAACGCTATCAAGACGTCGAGGAACTTCTACATGCGGGCATCGACGTCTATACGACCGTGAACGTTCAGCATATCGAGAGCCTAAACGACATGGTTGCATCCATCACCGGCGTTGTCGTGAGCGAACGAATCCCCGACCGTATCTTCGATGATGCCGACCAGGTCGAGCTCGTCGACATAGAGCCCGAAGACCTACTTGAGCGCCTTCGCGCCGGCCTCGTCTACCGTCCCGCACAAGCCGACCGAGCGCAACAGCATTTTTTTACCGTCGAGAACCTCACCGCACTCCGAGAAATCGCGCTGCGCCGCTGCGCCGATCGCACCGGTCACCTCACAGACGCCGCACGCGTGCTGGGAAACCGTGACTACTACACCAGGGAGCGTATCTTAGTCTGTGTCTCCCCGGCGCCGACCAATCCCCGCATCGTCCGTGCCGCCGCACGCATGGCGAAAGCGTTTCGCAGCGAGCTCGTCGCCCTGTTCGTAGAGAGCCCGCGCACGCAAGCCATGAGCGATGATGAGCGCGCCAAGCTTGCAGCCAATATCGCCCTAGCCGAGCAGCTCGGAGCACATATGGAAACCGTCTATGGCGACGACATCGCGTTTCAGATCTCCGAGTTCGCGCGCCTGTCGGGTATTTCGAAGATCGTCATGGGGCGCACGGGCGAGCGCAGCAGCGTCCGTCAGGCCCTCTTCGGCCGCAAATCTCTCGTAGAACAGCTCATAACATTCGCCCCGAACCTCGACATTTACATCATTCCAGAACAGTCGACTCCGCCCTCCCGACCCAAAGGACGCCGCCATGCGCTCGCCCTGCAGCCGCCCAGCAGCCGAAACGTGCTTCGCACGCTGGCCCTCTCTCTTGCCGCCACGGCGATCGGCACGGCTTTCCGCCATCTGGGATTTGCCGATTCCAGCATCATATCCCTTTATATCTTCACGGCCCTGCTGACCGCCGTCACCACGACGGGGCGTATCTGCACGATCGTATCGAGCGTGCTCTCTGTAGTGCTTTACAACTTCTGCTTCGTCACGCCTCTGTTTTCGCTCGCCAGCTACGACCGAAGCTATCTGGTCACGTTCGGCATCATGTTCGCCACCGCTATGGTCGCCGGCGAGTTAACTGCGCGCATCGCCGACAACGCCCGTACATCCGCCGAGAACGCATTCAAAACGCGCGTACTCCTCGAAACGAACCAGCTCTTGCAGCAAGCCCATAGCGCGGAGGAGTGCGCCCGCGTCGCCATGAACCAACTCGTCAAACTGCTAAAACTCGACGTGGTCTTCTACCCCGCCGAACACGGCACGCTCGGCAAGGCGCTCTATGAGTCCGCTGGCACCGAAAACCGATCCGCGTCGCTGCTCACCGACTACGAGCGCGCCGTTGCAACCTGGACCTACACCAACAACAAGCGCGCGGGCGCAAGCACGCGGACCCTGCCTGAGGCGCGCTGTCTCTACCTCGCGGTTCGCACCGGCGACAAGGTATTCGGTGTCATCGGCATCGCCCTGGAGGGGCGCGAGATCGAAGCCTTCGAGCATTCGATCGTCCTATCTATCGTAGGTGAATGCGCCTTGGCGCTCGAAAGCGACCGGGCGGCGCAAGAGCGCGAAGAGGCTGCGGTCTTGGCGAAAAACGAGCAGCTGCGCGCCAACCTTTTGCGCTCCATCGGCCACGATTTGAGGACACCCCTCACGGCTATATCCGGATCTGCGGCAATCCTTCGGAAGAGCGACGAGAAGCTCAGCCTCGAACAACGCTGCGATCTTGCCGATGCCATCTACGACGACTCCCTCTGGCTTATCGATACCGTGGAGAACCTCCTCGCCATCACACGCGTCGAGGACGGCACCATTCGCCTCAACTTAACATCCGAGCTCATCGACGAGGTCATCGAGGCCGCCCTCAGCCATGTCGCCCAAGCATCGCATGGACGTGCCGTCACCATCGAGCACACTGACGACATCCTGCTGGTACGCATCGACGTCCATCTCATCATGCAGGTGCTTACGAATCTCATCATGAACGCCTTCAAATACACGCCCGAGGACTCGACTGTCACCATCAGTGCACGTCGCGAGGGCGCGTTCGTCGTGGTGGACGTCGCAGACGATGGGCCGGGTGTGGCAGACTGCGACAAGCCTCATATCTTTGAGCGCTTCTTCACCTCAAGCAATACGCGGCCCGTGGATTCGCGTCGAAGCATCGGCCTTGGCCTGTCGCTCTGCCGCTCCATCGTGGAGGCGCATGGCGGCGTCATCGAAGTTCGCGACAACCACCCCCATGGGGCTGTCTTCCGTTTTACCCTGCCCGCCGAGGAGATTGAGATTCATGAATAATGCCGCTAAGCCACGCATCCTCCTGGTCGAAGATGACCCGACCGTTCAAAACCTCGTTTCGACCGCGCTTGACCTCCACGGCTATGTCGTGAGCAAGGTTTGCAACGGCCAAGCCGCCATCATGGATGCGGTGTCGCACAGCCCCAGCCTCATCATGCTCGACCTCGGCCTTCCCGACATTGACGGTATCGAGGTCATCACGAAGATCCGAAGCTGGTCGGCAGTCCCCATTATCGTCATTTCGGCGCGCACCGAAGATTCCGACAAGATTGCAGCACTTGACGCGGGGGCAGACGACTACCTCACCAAGCCCTTTTCTGTGGATGAGTTGCTCGCGCGCGTCCGTGCGAATTTGAGGCGCTCCTCGATGGCGTCGAGCGAGTCGACAGAAGCGAGCACGTTCGACAACGGTCCGCTGCATATCGACTACGCCGCAGGATACGCGACGAAAGACGGACGCGAGCTCTCGCTCACCCCAACCGAGTACAAATTGCTCGTCCTTCTGGCGAAAAACGTCGACAAGGTGCTCACCCACACCTTCATCACCCGCGAGATATGGGGCACGAGCTGGGACAGCGATCTGGCGAGCCTGCGCGTGTTCATGCGCACCCTACGCAAGAAGATCGAGGCAGACCCCTCTCACCCCAAGATGATTCAGACGCACATGGGTGTCGGGTACCGCATGCAGCGTCTCTAGCCCACCCCACAAAAAGTTGCGGTGGAATACGGAGTAGATAAGGCCTTTGACAGCCAAAACAGTCCGTATTTCACCGCAACTGATTTAACGAGACCCCAAAATACTCTTCGACTCGCCGCGCTCTCCCTCAAATGCGCAAAGCGCCCCGCGAACGGATGCTCGCGAGGCGCTTAGATGTCTGGGCCTTACTTGATTCCGCGGCCCAAGTCTTCGGCGATTTTGTCCACGCCCTTAAGTGCGGCGCACGTCTTTTTGTTGGAGCAATGCCCCGTGCAAACGCCACCCTGAGCGCAGTCGGCGCAGGTGCCCTTGCGGTAGATGCGCACGCACACGGCGACAAACGCAATACCGATAACAGCCAGTACAACAATATCGATAGGTGCCATAGCAAGCCTCCTCTAGTTAACCATCACTTACTTTACCCCATTCTCCACCTACCAAAAAGGGACAGGTTTATTTTGGTCGGTTTTATCTGCGGAAACGCCACATCTCCCCTACCAAAAAGCCCGAGTGTCGCTGGGACACCCGGGCTCGTGGAAAGGGGCTAATCCTTATTCGGACTTACGCGGAAACTGCGGCGGAGGCAGTGTTGGTCTCGTCCTCGTCGGTCCAGACATGCTTGGGCATGGGACGGAAGATCTGGAAGAGCATCGCAACTAGCAGCACGATGGCCACAATCGTCCAGATACCAAACTGCCCAAGAACAAGCAGGTTGTAGAACTGGTTGATGAACAGGCCGATCACCCAGGCAAAGGCGCACTCGTAGCCGATGGCGATCGCAGTCCACTTGCCGGAATCCATCTGGTTGCGGATGGTGCCAATGGCGGCAAAGCACGGAGCGCACAGCAGGTTGAAGGCGCCGAAGGCAACGCAAGCGCCCATGGTGGGGAACATGCCAGCAAACGCGGTCCACAGGCTCGGGTCGGTCTCGCCCGCGTCGGCGACGGACAGCAGCGAGCCGGCGGTGGCGACGACGTTCTCCTTGGCGACGAGGCCAGAGACAGTCAGCGCGGTGGCCTGCCAGGTGCTAAAGCCGAGCGGGGCGAAGATCCAAGCGACCAGGTTGCCCAGCATGGCAAGCACGGAGTAGTCCATGAACTCCTCGGGGATGCCGTCCATCGCAGGCAGGAAGCCAAAGGAACCGTTGTAGCTACCAAAGTTGGACAGGAACCAAACCACGACAGTGGACGCGAAGATGACCGTGCCGGCCTTCTTGATAAAGGCCAAGCAGCGCTCCCACACATGCAACGCCCAAGAGCGAATCGCCGGGAAGTGGTAGGCAGGAAGCTCCATAACAAACGGCGTCGGGCGACCGGCGAAGAGCTTGGTCTTCTTGAGCATGAGGCCCGAAGCAATGACGGCAAAGACACCCAGGAAGTAGAAGAGCGGGCTGATCCACGCGGCGGTGGTGGAAGAATCGCCGATGATGGAACCCATGAGCAGGGCGATGATCGGCAGCTTGGCGCCACAGGGAATGAACGTGGTGGTCATGACCGTCATGCGGCGGTCCTTCTCGTTCTCGATGGTCTTGGTAGCCATGACGCCGGGGACGCCGCAGCCCGAGGACACGAGCATAGGAATGAAGGACTTACCGGACAGGCCAAAGCGGCGGAACACGCGGTCCATGATGAAGGCGACGCGGGCCATGTAGCCGCAGTCCTCCAGGAAGGACAGCATGACGAACAGCAGGAACATCTGCGGCACAAAGCCGAAGATGGCGCCCAGACCACCAACGATACCGTCGCAGACCAGCGAATCGACCAGGCCGCCGTCCTCGGTGCCGCCCGCCACGAGGGCGTCGTGCACCATGGTGGTGATACCCGGGACATAGGGGCCGTACTGTGCCGGGTCGACCGAGTCGGCGTCGTCACCCGCGGCCTCGACAGCCTCATCGTAAGCATCGCGGCCCTGACCGAGCACATACCAACCGTCAGTGCCAAAGAGCTGATCGTTGGTGAAGTCGGTCACCGTTCCGCCCAGGGTGGAAACGGCGATGTAGTACACGCAGAACATGATGACCACAAAGATCGGCAGGCCCAGGATACGGTTGGTAACCACACGGTCGATCTTCTCGGAAGTGCTCATCTTGGCCGGGGCCTTGGTGAGGCACTCATCGATGATGTGCGCGATGACGCCATAGCGCTCACCGGTGATGATGGACTCGGCGTCGTCATCGCAATCCTGCTCGCACTGGGCGACCAGTTGCTCCACGCGAGCAGCCTTCTCCTTGGTGAGGTTGATGAGTTTGCAGGCGTCTGCGTCACGCTCAAACAGCTTGACGGCGTAATAGCGACGCTTGTTAACGGGAACGCTCGCCGGAAGGTTGTTCTCGATGTGCGTCAGAACGTCCTCGATGGAGGAGTCGAACTTGTGCTCCGGCACCTGCCCCTTGGAAGCAGCGGACTTTTTGACCTGCTCGAACAGCTCCTTGATGCCCTTGTTCTTAAGAGCCGAGATCATCATAACCGGGCAGCCGAGCTTCTTGGAGAGCTTGTCCGTGTCGATCTTGTCGCCGTTCTTCTCGATCAAGTCGGCCATGTTGAGGGCGACGACCACGGGCAGGCCGGTCTCGATAACCTGAAGCGCCAGGTACAGGTTGCGCTCCAGATTGGTGGCATCGACAACCTGGACGACGACATCGGGCTCACCGCTCATGAGGTAGTCGCGCGAGCATTGCTCCTCGGGACTGTAGGGGGAAAGCGAGTAGATACCAGGGAGGTCCGTGATGGTAACGTTCTTGTCGCTTAGGAGCTTGGCCTCCTTTTTCTCAACCGTGACGCCGGGCCAGTTGCCAACGTAGCCGTTGGCGCCGGTGATCAGGTTGAAAAGCGTGGTCTTGCCGCAGTTGGGGTTACCCGCCAGTGCGACATGGATCTGAGAATCCGCCATTCAATCCTTCTTCCTTATGTGCCCGCGCTGCTTTCTCCGCGCAGGCTGGATAATGTGCTTCAAAGATGCTGCATTAAGTTAGAAAAACCTAACTTTATCTGCAGAAATATGCGCCACGAGCCCTTACTGGACCTCGACGACGGCGGCCTCCTCCTTGCGGATGGAAAGCTCGTAGCCGCGCACGTTGATCTCGACCGGATCACCGAGCGGTGCGACCTTCACGACCTTGAACGAAGTGCCCTTGATGAGCCCCAGGTCCATAAGGTGGCGGCGAAGCGCACCCTCACCGTGAAGCTTGACGATGGTGGAGCTCTCGCCCACCTTAACGTCACCCAACGTCTTCATTTACTTGTCCCCCTTTCGGTTTTTATGAAATGCTGCAGACTAACCGACGGTCATGATGTGCATGGCAACCTTGGAATCGATACCAAAGCGTGCGCCCAGTACCGTAACGATGATATTGGCGCCGCTCGAGCTCACCACGTGGATTTCGCTGCCCTCGACAAAGCCGAGGTCCTTGAGGTGGTGCTTCATGTCCTCATTGCCCTTTACACGAGACACGCGCACGGTTTCGCCCGCTTTTACCATCGAAAGCGGCATTGCCGGCATCTGCGGTCCGCAAGACATGAGTGGCTCCTAACGTCAGTTCGTCCTTCACATCGACATGGTAAAAGTTAGCCACATCTATGTTCGCTTTAGTAAACTAACACGTGGTTAACTTTTTGGAAAGGGTCCCCATTCAGATTTCGAAAAAGTTTCCTATACGAAACAAAGGCACCGCAAAGACCGTCTCTTTGCAGTGCCTATTGATACCAATTTATGCAACAGAGGGGACTGCCCCTTTGTCACATTGTTGAGGTTAAAGCGAGAGATTTCTGATCGACGTGACGCAGGAGGCCTCATCCACACCCGAAACGCGGAACACGACGTCTTCGCCACATTCGCCGCAGAGTGCCATGAGCCCTATAACATCGCGGCCATCCGTGTGGCGATTGCCGATACTGACTGACACGTCGCTACGATGTTTGGCAATGATGTCGTAAAGCAGCGCAACCGGGCGGGCATGTAATCCCAACGGATCTTTAATCGTCTTTGTAAACTCGACCATGTCCCCTCCCACGACATCGTACATTCGGCTGGCAAACCCAGCCATGTGGTAGTTATTGTAGCGTTAGATGCTTGTCGAGGACCCTTTCGGACACCCCGTGGACAAAAAGTGGCAAATATGAGTACTGTCACAAATTTAGTAGCAGCAGAATTGAGAGTAAATTGGCCGATTTGGCCGATTTTAATGTTTTGGAAGCCATCGAATCGCGTCTATAGGGGGTTAGATAAATTGATTTTGAGCCCATTTTTGCTCAGAACAGGCCGAAAAATATGACACCTCTTTTGCAACAGTACTCATATTTGGCATTTTTTGCCCACAGGGTCCAAAACCATGCTCCAAAACACAGACGATATGAGCAGGACATAAAAACATTGAGAGCCCCTGCTGCATGAAAGA
>USHA01000082.1 GCA_900554325.1 uncultured Collinsella sp. | reverse complement strand
GGGTGCGTGTTTGCCGTAGATTCCGCACGCAAAGAAGAGCCCAGTGGGCTCTTCGCGCGAGCCAGAACTGTCCGAGTATCGGGCCTTATATGCCCATCCGCCGCCCGCAATTATCCTCGCAGCCTACGAATGACCTTCGCGATGGGAAGACCGACCACGTTGTAGAAGTCACCGTCGATCTTCTCGACGAGCATGCGGCCATGTTGGCCTTGGATGCCATAGGCGCCCGCCTTGTCCATCGGCTCACCGGTTTCGACGTAAGCGTCGATTTCGGCGTCGGTCAGCTCGTAGAAAGTGACGTCCGTGATGTCGACGAAGGAATTGACGGAATCTCCCCGCGCGATGCAGACGCCCGTGGCGACCTGGTGGGTCTTGCCTGACAGGCTATGCAGCATACGGCGCGCATCGGCCTTGCCAGCGGGCTTTCCAAGGAGCTCGCCGTCCAAAGCGACGATGGTGTCGGCGGCGATCACAGGCTCGTCGAGTTCGGCGTGCTGCCGCGCAACGGCCTGCGCTTTGGCGCGAGCAAGGCGCTCAACGAGCTCAAACGGCCCCTCACCGGGGAGGACGGACTCGTCGATGTCGGCGGGGATCACGCGGATCTCGAAGCCCGCCTCGCCCATGAGCTCGATGCGTCGAGGAGATTGGGATGCGAGGATCACAGCTGGATGCCGTCCTTAACCTTGTCGACGGCGACCTTGCCGGCGATGTCGTTCAAAATGGCGAGTGCGAAGGGAAGCGCCTGCCCCATGCCGGAGGCGGTGATGATGTTGCCATCGACGATCACGGTACGCTCTCCAGCATGGCAGCCCTCGGGGAAGTTGCTGTCAAAACCTGGGAAGCACGTGGCGCGATGCCCCTCCAAAACGCCCAGTTCGGCCAAGATGAATGGGGCGGCGCAAATGGCGGCGACGTGTTTGGTGGCGGCGAACTCGCGCACGAGCTCGCAGACGCGCTCATTGGCGCGCAGGTTCGTGGCTCCGGGGAGTCCTCCGGGGAGCACGATGTAGTCGTAGTCCGAGAAGTCGATCTCGTCGAGCATGGCGTCGCAGGTCACGGGAATCTGCTGGGAGGTGACCACATCGCGCGAGTCCATGATTGAGACGAGCGCGGTGCGAACGCCACCCCTTCTCAACACGTCGACGACGGTTAGGCATTCGATGGTCTCGAAACCATCTGCGGCGAGTACGGCAACTCCGGCCATGGCAGGTCCTCTCGATTGGGTGCAGCGATGCCGGACTTATACCCGATTCGCCCGCGCCCATATCAATGACGCACATGGTGCAATTGGGGACGTGTCTATGCGCGGGTGAGCCTTACGACGGTCTCGCAATGGAAGGTCTGCGGGAACAGGTCGACAGGTGTTGCCCAGACCGGGCGGAAGGTGCCCTCCTCGACAAAGCGGCGCAAGTCCCTGGCGAGGGTGGCGGGGTCGCATGACACGTAAGCGACGTCGCGGGCGCTCGTGGATGCGATGAGGTCGATCGCCTCGGGCGCAAGGCCGGCTCGCGGCGGGTCGACAACGAGTACGTCGGCGTCCTCGTCGGGGAACTCGCGCACGGCATCGCCGCCGATGACGTCGACGTTATCAAGCTTGTTGATCTCCAGGTTGCGACGCAGGTCGCGCACGGCCGGGCCGTAGGCCTCGACGGCGGCGACAAAATCACAGCGGCGGGCGAGCGGCAGGGTAAAGGTGCCGGCACCGCAGTACAGGTCCACGGCCAGTTCGTCTTCCTGCGGGTCGAGGGCGTCCATAACGAGCTCAATCAAAATCTCGGCGCCCTTGGTATTGACTTGGAAAAACGACGGGGCAGACAAGCGCATCTGACCCTCGGCGATATTCTCGGTCCATGAGCCCTCTCCGGCGAGCATCTCGACTTTGGAGACACGGCGGGCCTTCTTTTCGCCCTTGCTCATCACGCGCACGATGCTCGTGGGATGAGCGGCGTCCGCCAGCACGCGGGAGACCTGCGAGCGCGGAAAAGAGCCTGTGGGCGTCCAGAGTGCGACCTCGAGCGCCTTGGTGCGGCGCGAGGCGCGAATGCCCACGCGCTCGAGGCCCAGGTCGTGGCTGCCGCTCAGATAGTTGAGCGCGCCGACGACCGATTTAAGTGCCTTCGGGAAGCGCTTATCGAACAGCGGGCACGTATCGACGGTCACGATTTTGCTGGGGTCGACACCGTGCATGCCAAGGCGCACACGACCGTTGACGACGGTCGGTTCGAGCTCGATTTTATTGCGGTAGCCCCAGTCGTCCTTGGTATGGCAGATGGGCTGTACCAACTCATCGACCTGCTCAGGAGCGAACTTGCCGATGCGCTCGAGCGTGGAGCGTAGGTTTTGCTCTTTGGCGGCGAGCTGTGCCGTGCGTGAGAGATTGCCCCACGAGCAGCCGCCGCAGATGCCCACGAAGGGGCAGGGAGGCTGAATGCGATCGGGGCTTGGCTCCAGAACCTCGGTGGCGCGGGCACGCATGAACGACTTGCCGTCCTGTACGACCTCGGCCTCGACGGTGTCGCCTGCCACGGCGCCCTGCACAAAGACGGCCTTGCCGTTGTCGGCGTGCGCCAGCCCGTCTGCGCCGTAGGTCATCGATTCTATAGTGAGCTTCATATTCCTGCCTGTCATTCGCGTTGTTGTTCGCACCATGGTAGCAGGGAAAAGCGCCCCGCATCCGAGGCTTTCCTCAAATGCGGGGCGCTTCTACAAACTGCTTCTACAAACGACTATTTTGTCTTGCCGGTAATGAGCGTCTTAAGACCCAGGCCGATCAGACCCAGGCCCATGCGCACGCGACCGGGGCGATGGCGCTCGATGGCCTTGGTCTTGCCGGCGGGCTTATCGCGACGGGCGCTCGTCTCGGGTGCGGGCTTGGTGACCTGCGGCTCGGGCTGAGATGCAGGTGCGGGCTCGGGCTCAATGACGGTCGCCTGGACCTTCTGAACCTCGGTTGTGGCCGGCTGCGGCTTAGGAGCAGGGGCGGGTTCTGCCTTGGCGGCGGCCTCGGCGTTGCGATAGGCACGCTCCAGCAGGGCTTCCTGCGAGTTGAAGGGTTTCTCACCCTCTGCACGCTCCACGGGGACCCAGGTGCCGTCGCTCGTGAGGCTGCGGGCCTTCACGTTGTCGCGCAGCTGCATGCCCATGTACTCGTGCACTAGGGCGCGGCAGGTGGGGTCGAGCACGGGGAAGGCGATCTCCACGCGGTGCTCGGTGTTGCGCGTCATCATATCGGCTGAGCTCAGGTAAATCATGTCCGAGTCCACGCCGAAAGCATAGACGCGCGCGTGCTCCAAAAAGCGTCCGACGATGGAGCGGACATGCACGTTCTCGGTCTTGCCCGGAACACCGGGCTTGAGGCACGAGATGCCGCGGATGATCATGTCTACGCGCACGCCGGCACACGATGCCTCGGCGATCTTGTCGATAACCTCGCGGTCGGTCAGTGAGTTGAGCTTAAAGAACACGCGGGCGGGCTCGCCGGCAAGGGCGCGCTGGATCTCGCGGTCAAGCCCGCGCATGATGAGCGGTTTCAGTCCGACGGGCGCCACACCCAGGAAGCGGTAGTCGCCGCGCAGGTTGCCCAGCGACAGATTGCGGAAGAACAGGTTGGCGTCTTCACCGATGCCGGGATGGGCTGTCATGAGCATAAAGTCGCTGTAGAGTTTGGCCGTCTTCTCGTTAAAGTTGCCGGTGCCCAAAAGCGTGAGGCGGGTGAGCGCCATGCCCTCGCGATAGGTGAGCTGGCAGATCTTGGAGTGGCACTTAAAGCCTTCGGAGCCGTAGATGACGGTGCAGCCTGCCTCTTCCAGACGCTCGGCCCACTCGATGTTGTTCTGCTCGTCAAAGCGGGCGCGGAGCTCCATGAGCACCGTGACCTCTTTGCCGTTCTCGGCGGCATCGATCAGCGACTCGCACAGGCGGCTCTGCTTGGCCACGCGGTAGAGCGTGATTCGCAGCGAGATGCACTCGGGGTCGTAGGCGGCCTCGTGCACCAGATCCAGGAAGGGGTTCATGGCCTCATAGGGATAAAAGAGCAGCTTGTCGTGCCGAAGTACCTGCTCGCGGATGGAGCGGCTCATATCGATGGTGGGGTTGGGCTGCGGCTTAAACGGCGTAAAGAGCAGCTCATTGCGCAGGTGCTCGGGAATCTTGCCCTCAATGCCAAAGACATAGCCCAAGTTGAGCGGGATATCGCAGGTAAAGACCGAGCGACGCGAGAGCTCGAGCGCTTTGCGGATGGTCTTGAGCGTTGCTTTTTCGAGTGAGCCCGAGACGGCGAGCACTACCGGCTGCAGGCGCAAGCGCTTCTTGAGGATGCGCTTCATGTGCTGGCGGTAATCCTCTTCCTCCTCGACGCCCTCGCCGTCCGGGTCGATATCGGCGTTGCGGGTGACGCGGATGAGCGCGCGGTCGAGCGGCTTATAGGAGCCAAAGCAGCTGTCCAGGCAGGCGAGAATGACGTCTTCGAGCAGAATGTAGGAGTAGGTGCCGGTGGGCGAGGGGATCTCGACCACGCGGTTCATCGAGGCGGGAATCTCGATCAGGCCCAGCAGACTTTCCTCGTCGGTGACGCCGTCCAGGCCGCAGGCCAGGTAGAGTGCGCCGTTGCGCAGGTTGGGGAAGGGGTGGCGCGGGTCGATCACCAGCGGTGAGATGACCGGCGACACGTAGGCCTGGAAGTAGCGGGTAACAAAGGTGCGCTCCTCGGGCGTAAGCGAATCGATGCGGGCGCGGTGAACGCCCAGGGTGTCGAGCTTGCCCTCGATGCTCTTAAAGATGGACTCCCAACGGGTAAGGAGCCCGGGCATTTCGGCCATGACAGCATCGACCTGTTCGGAGGCGGTCATATTGCTCTTGTTGTCAACAGGCTGTTTTTTGAGCTCAGCAAGGTCGGACAGGCCACCCACGCGCACCATGAGGAACTCATCGAGGTTTGACTCGAAGATCGAGACGAACTTAAGGCGCTCGAACAACGGCACGGACTCATCGAAGGCCTCGTCGAGCACACGGTTGTCAAAGCGCAGCCAGCTGAGCTCTCGGTTCTGCGTGTACGAGAAGTCGCGCGGCGGTTTGCGCAGCTTTGCGGCGGCTTGCTTTTTTTCGATTTTGCTCGGCATATGCATCTGTCCGTTCAGTCCCCGCAGGGGACGGTAGCCTAACCCTATTCACTATTGTCTCAATTTAGTCGACTTGTGGCACGGACGTATTGTGCGAACGGTATCTTTACCTACTTCTTACGCCGTCAAGGCATGCAACTAACTGTCCAACTCGTTTTGAAAACAATCTATATCCATACTCAACTGATGAGGATGTATGAATAAGAATGATTGCGAGCTGAATATAATCGAATCCAAATCGAATCGTGGACAAACGACAAATATATGCAGAAAACCGTTTTAGCTATGCAATTCTTAAACATGAAAATATTTGTGCAATCTAGCTTAATTCCTTAGAAAAAAGAACGCTTACCTTTGAAAATATGCTTTAGAGAACTGAAGTGCATCATGGGGGAATCATATGCGATATACCGTTCATCGCACTTTGTTGACCGTTCGGGGGCGAGGTGGAATTGCGGGTGGAATTTGGATATAACTAGAGCTGTCAGCAAGCAGTGCCCGTTACGGAAGGGCGCTGAGAGATTCGGCCGAAAGGCCCGAAAGAAAGGTAGGAGGCCATGACGAAAGGTCTGCACGTGCCTTCCGAGATCGGCAAGCTCAGGAAGGTCTGCCTGCACCGTCCCGGCGACGAGCTCCTCAACCTGCCGCCCGACGAGCTCGAGCGACTCCTGTTCGACGACGTCCCGTTCCTGGAGGTCGCACAGCAGGAGCACGACACCTTCGCCCAGATCCTGAGGGACCAGGGCGTGGAGGTCCTCTACCTCGAGAACCTCGTCGCCGAGGTGTTCGACCAGGTCCCCGGCGCCCGCGCCGAGTTCACCGACCAGTACATCGCCGAGGCCGGCATCCGCGGCCAGCACATGCCGCAGATCGTCCGCGAGAAGCTGGACTCCATCGAGGACAACCTCGAGTTCGTCAAGAAGACCATGGCCGGCATGACCAAGGCCGAGATCGACATGCCCCTCACGGCGTCCACGACCCTCGACTCCCTGGTCAACTCCGAGTCCGAGTCCGACCTGATCATCGACCCGATGCCCAACCTCTACTTCACCCGCGACCCGTTCGCGGTCGTCGGCGAGGGCGTCAACCTCAACCGCATGTACTCGGTCACCCGCAACCGCGAGACCCTGTACGGCAAGTACGTCTTCAAGTACCACCCCGACTACAAGGACGTCTCCCTGTACTTCCGCCGCGACTGCCAGTTCCACACCGAGGGCGGCGACGTGCTGAACATCAACGAGAAGACCCTCGCCGTCGGCATCTCCCAGCGCACCCAGGCCGCGGCCATCGACGTCATGGCCCAGAACATCTTCTGGAACTCCGACTCCAAGGTCGAGCGCATCCTGGCCTTCGACATCCCGGTCTCGCGCGCCTTCATGCACCTCGACACGGTCTTCACCCAGATCGACGTCGATAAGTTCACGATCCACCCCGCCATCATGGGCACCCTGCGCGTCTACGAGCTGACCGCCGGCAAGAACCCGGGCGACGTGAACATCCGCCTGATCGAGGACACCCTCGAGCACGTCCTGGAGGACGCCACCGGCGTCGACCAGGTCAAGCTGATCCCCTGCGGCGGCGGCGACCCGATCGCGGCCTCCCGCGAGCAGTGGAACGACGGCTCCAACACCCTGTGCGTCGAGCCCGGCAAGATCTGCGTCTACGCCCGCAACACCGTCACCAACGACGTGCTGTACAAGGAGGGCCTGGACCTTCTCGTCGTGCCCTCCGCCGAGCTCTCCCGCGGCCGCGGCGGCCCGCGCTGCATGAGCATGCCCTTCTGGCGCGAGGACCTCTAAGGTCTTCAAGGACCCGTATAGGTCTTAATACATACATCTAGCTGCCATTAGATGTCTCCCAATGGGGCGGTGCGGGTTTTCGCACCGCCCCATTCTTGTATGAGGAACGTCAATACGATTGGATGACTGCTTTTGTAAGGAGCTTGGCCATGGATATCAAGGCAATCGGCGTTGAGGAATGGCTTAACGTTTGGGAGAAGAGCGCTACGTGGGATATCGCCCAGTCGACGATTTCGTCGCTTACCATGGGCGAGCTGCGCGCGCTCGACGATCAAGATGGTGCCACGTTCTACGAGCGCCTGGATCGCGAGAAGATGAACTACGGCTGGATCGAGGGTTCGCCGGAGTTTAAGGCCGAGGTTGCCAAGCTGTATCGTCACGAGGTCAATCCCGACCACATCTTGCAGACCAACGGCTGCACGGGTGCGAACCTCAATGCCATCATGGCCGTGGTCGAGCCCGGGGACCATGTGATTGCCGAGTGGCCCACCTATGCGCCGCTCTATGAGATCCCGCGTACGCTCGGCGCCGAGGTCGAGTATTGGGAGCTACGCGAGGAGCTCGGATGGAAACCCGATATCGAGGAGCTCAAGCGCTCGGTGCGCCCCAACACGAAGCTCATCTGCATCAACAACGCATCGAATCCCATCGGTACGGTGCTTGATGCCGATACGCTCGGCCAGATTGCCGAGATCGCCCGCTCGGTTGGCGCCTATGTGCTGTGCGACGAGGTGTACCTGCCGCTTGAGAACACTGAGGACTTTTTGTCGATGGCCGATGTGTACGAGAAGGCCATCGTCACCAACTCGGTGTCCAAGACCTATTCGACGCCCGCGGCCCGCGTGGGCTGGGTTGTGGCAGACGAAGAGGTATCTAACCGCATTCGCACGCACCGCGACTACACCATGATTTGCGGCGGCGTGTTCAACGACGCCCTGGCGACCTATGTGCTCAAGCACAAGGACAAGATCCTCGAGCGCAACCGCAAGATCGTGTTTGGAAACCGCGATATCGCGCAGGCTTGGATTGATACGCAGCATCGCGTTTCCTGGACGGCCCCGCAGGGCGTGTCTACCTCGTTTATCAAGCTTGATATTCCCGAGGACGACGAGGAGTTCTGCAAGCGCCTGCTGGCCGAGAGGGGAGTGCTGTTGGTTCCCGGTAGCCGCTTTGAGCTTCCCTGCGGCGCACGCCTGGGCTACTGCGCGAGCGAGGACGTTCTGCGCGAGGGTCTGAGGCTTTTGGGCGAGGCACTGGCGGAGTTCGATCGCTAGGATTCCGACGGCTCTCAAAGCCGCTCAAATCTATCTACGATTATCGATAACAGTCCCGTTTTCCATGAGGGGAGCGGGACTGTTATCTATACCGAGAAGTCAAGTTGTTACAAATGAGGCCGTAAAGCGAGCCGGTATTCGCTGGGCCTTATACTGAGCTTCCGGTGAACGGTATCCAACGTCTGGTAAACGGTAATCTGTTTGCCAAAAATGAATAGGACGAACTTCTTTCTGAATAAAAATCAAAATGGTTGAGACACAGCGAGAATTGCGAATTCTATTCATATCGTTGAGCGAAATATGCAATTTGAGGGTGGTTTAATAAAGTTAAGTTCCATTTGCTACTTGGATTGAAAACGCGTTTAAGCACGTAAATAAACTTTATTAAATCAAAGTGTGCCATGCGTGAAGTATATGTGTATGCCGTTCACCCCTCATATAAAACCGTTCGGGGGCGAGGTGGAAGTATGGACTGATTTTGGATATAAATATGTCGTCAGCAATAACGCCTCACACGGAGGGGCGCTAACGAATCGGCCCTGACAGGGGCCCGAAAGAAAGGTAGGAGGCCATGACGAAAGGTCTGCACGTGCCTTCCGAGA
>USHA01000081.1 GCA_900554325.1 uncultured Collinsella sp. | reverse complement strand
CAAAATGCGCCTCCGCCTTTTGAATGTGATGAAAGTGTGGCGAAATGAGCTTAAAACTTCCGTAAATGTGATAAATGTCACGTTTTACCTAGGGTAAAATGTGGGAAATATCACGTTTACGGAAGTTTCTTTGCGGGAGGTTCGGTCATGCAGCGAGATATCATTGCCAAGCTTAACGCTTGGAAAGCGTCAGAATATCGTAAGCCGCTTATCCTTAAGGGGGCGCGCCAGGTTGGAAAGACGTGGGCGCTTAAGGAGTTCGGCCGAACCTCGTACATCAATTATGTGTATCTGACGCTCGAGGAGCCGTCACCTGGGGTACAGAGCGAGTACGCTCAGTTTTTCGAAGGTACGCGCGATCCTCGACGGATCATCTCAAATCTTTCCCTGGCACTTGGACAGCCTATCGAGCCCGGCGAAACGCTGCTTATTATTGATGAGATCCAGGATTGTCCTTCTGCAGTCGGCGCCCTTAAATACTTCTGTGACGAGGCCCCCGAGTATCACGTCGCATGCGCAGGGTCTTTGTTGGGCGTTCGCTTGTCCCGTGAGACCAGCGCTTTTCCGGTGGGAAAGGTCGAGTTCATGGAGATGCGCCCCATGAGCTTTTCCGAGTTTCTGAAAGCCGAGGGCGCTGCAAACTACGACGAATACCTTGGCGGCCTGGATCAGATCGAGACAGTGCCCGATTTCTTCCATGTCCGTCTCGTCGAGCATCTTCGTCGTTATTTTGCATGCGGCGGCATGCCAGAGGCTCTTGGCCGGTGGGTGGAGACGGGCGATATCGTTCAGGTCGATAAGGTGTTGTCTGATCTCTTGGATTCCTACGAGCGCGATTTTGCCAAGCATGGTGGCCGTGCGCAGTTCGCCAAGCTTTCACAAATATGGAACTCGATTCCAGCTCAGTTGGCGCGCGAGAACAAAAAGTTCGTTTGGGGTGCGGTGCGCGAGGGGGCTCGTGCTCGAGAATACGAGGATGCTCTGGAATGGCTTGCCGATGCTGGGCTCATCACGGCGGTTCGCCTTAATGCTGCTGGTGGTGTGCCGCTCTCTGCGTACGATGACCTCAAGGCATTTAAGGTCTACTGTCTTGATGTCGGCTTGCTGCGCCGCATGGCAAGGCTGGATGCGTCCGCTTTTGCCATCTCGGATGCGCTATTTTCGGAGTTCAAAGGTTCGTTCGCCGAGAACTATGTGCTTCAGGCATTACTTTCACAGTTAGATGCTGCTCCGCGTTATTGGACAAACGAGAAGCCGAAGCACGAAGTCGATTTTTTGATTCAGGTCGGAAACGAAATCGTTCCCGTCGAGGTCAAATCGGGAGAGGTCGTTCATTCCAAGAGCCTTAAGTACTATGCCGACAAGCATGCGGAGACGACTCCATTGAGGGTCCGCTACTCACTTAAGAACCTAAAGCTCGACGACGGGGTGCTCAACATTCCGTTGTATTTGGCTGATCGATCTGTCCCTCTTATCAAAAAGGCGCTTGATTGTGCACATCTTGACGTTTAGATCCTGGGCGAGCTGATGGGCGGCGGCTAATTAAATCGCTCCGTAACGGCCAAGGAGCTTGGACCTTAGCGGTGCTTGCTTCGCCAAGCCGTGGGTGTCATGCCGGTGTATTGTTTGAACGCTTGGGCGAAGGCGGCTTGCTGAGGGTAGTCGAGCCGCTCTGCTACCTGCGCTATCGTGAGCGCGCTATCGGCCAAAAGGTCCTGTGCTCGCTCCATACGGCGTCTGCGAATGTAGGCGCCCAGGGACTCGCCAGTTTGGGCCTTAAAGGTGGCGCATAGTTTGGAGCGGCTTGTGTAGAGCCTCTCGGCCACCTCGTTGATACCCACACGTTTGCCTTTGTCGAGCGCGCGCTCAATCATTGCCGTTGCTTCTTCGGCAATGGTTATGCTGACGCGTGTGCCTGCCGCCTGCCGCGCCTGCTTATGGGCCGCGCGCGAACAGGCGAGCTCCGCGACCATGGTCTCCACGATGCCCTGCATATAGACGTGTCCGCCTACGGTGCGGGCGCGGTCCTCGTTAATCCGGCGTAGCGTGTGGCAGATGGCAGACGTCGCTTCCTCATGCCATGGCTCGGCAAACGCCTCAAAGATTCCCGCGAACTCGGTGGGATAGCGGTGCTCCAGTTCGTCAAAATATCCAGGCAAAAAGAGCACCGAGCGCGAGTGATAGAGCTCCCCCGCAAACAGCGGGCTTAATTCCTCGCCACAGCTATCTTGGACAAAGCTGCAAACGGCATTGTTTGGCCACGGTCCATGCAATGGTTTAAGGTTCGCGGGCGTTATGCCAGCCTCGGGCATGCATGTAAGTGTGGGCGCGCTGACCTCGCTCACGCAGGCATATGGCTCGGGTGTGTATTCGGCCAGGTACATATCGTGCGTCGGGGTAATGAAATGCTCCATAACGATGCAGGCGGGGGAGAGAGGCATGATCCATGCACGGCCGTGCGCCCGTTCGTTTGCCACCTCGCCGGTAAAGACGGCACCCTTGCCGGTAAGCTCCAGGCCAAACTGCTCAAATTGCGGTGCGTAGAGCTCGGTTATGTCGGTCGCTGCCCGCCGTATTTGCAAAAGCGTCCCTTTCCTTTGCAGAAACGTCCACGCCTGGCTTGATTGTGAGCCATGGCTAACACATCAATGATAAGTTGAATACGGTTAACTCTCAAGCCGTTAGAAAGGAATCTCATGGCAAAGGGATCAAAAAGGGAAGGCGGCGGTATCGGCGAGCTGCTTGCATATGCCGGCGACCGTAAATTCCTAACGTATTTGGGCATGGCGCTCTCGGCGCTCTCGCAGCTGCTGAGCTTTGGCCCGTACGTGTGCATTTGGCTTGTCGCGCGCGATCTGATTGCCGTGGCACCTAACTGGAGCGAAGCCACTAACATCGCGATGTACGGTTGGTGGGCCGTGGGGTTTGCCCTGGCAAGCATCGTAGCTTATTTCGTGGGGCTCATGTGCACGCATCTGTCCGCGTTTCGCTGCGCGTCCAATATCCGCAAGACTACGAGCGAGCACCTGCTTAAGCTGCCGCTTGGCTATTTTGACACGCACGCCACCGGTGAGCTGCGCCGTATTGTAGACGGATGCGCCGCCTCCACCGAGACCCTGCTCGCGCACATGCTGCCCGATATCGCAGGCGCCGCCGCCATGGTCGTGGGCCTGCTCGTATTGCTTTTCGTCCTCGATTGGCGCTTGGGCGCGGCATGCCTTATCTCGGTCGTCGTTTCGTTTGGCGCCATGGCCACCATGATGGGCGGCAAGGGCGGCGAGTTTATGAAGGCCTACATGGGGGCGCTGGTCAAGATGAACAAGACCGGCACCGAATACGTACGCGGCATCCCCGTGGTCAAGGTGTTTCAGCAGACGGTCTGCTCCTTTAAGGCCTTCCACGATGCGATCGCCGAATACGCCGACATGGCACAAAACTATGCGGGCACGTTCTGTCGAGGTCCGCAGGTACTCAACCTTACCGCGCTCAATGGTCTTGTGGCATTCCTGTTACCCGTGGCGTTGCTGTTGGCGCCGGGCGAGACGGACTTCGCGCATTTTATGGCCAACTTCACGTTTTACGCGATATTTTCGGCCGTGGTGCCGACGGCCATGACCAAGCTCATGTTTGTGGGCGAGGCCTCCCAGATGAGTGCCGATTCGCTGGCTCGTATTCGAAGCGTCATGGATTCCAAGCAGCTCTCCGTGCCCGCCCAACCCAAGCACCCTGCCGGTGGCGACGTGCGATTTGAGGACGTGAGTTTTACCTACGAGGGTGCCGAAACACCTGCCGTTAGCCATGTGAGTTTCAGTGTTTCCGCGGGTAGCACTCTCGCCCTGGTGGGTCCCTCGGGCGGCGGCAAGTCAACCTGCGCAAGCCTGATCCCGCGTTTTTGGGATGTCTCCTCGGGTCGAGTGCTCGTAGGCGGTGTGGACGTTCGCGATATGGATCCGCACGAGCTTATGGGCCAGGTCGCCTTCGTGTTCCAGACCAACCAGCTGTTCCGGCAAACACTTGCCGATAACGTGCGCGCCTCCAAGCCTACGGCCACTGACGACGAAGTGCGTGCGGCCCTCTCCGCAGCTCAGTGCGACGACATTGTGGCCAAGCTCCCACAGGGCATCAATACCATGCTCGGTGCCGGCGGAGCATATCTTTCGGGCGGCGAGGTCCAGCGCGTGGCACTCGCCCGCGCGATCCTTAAAGACGCGCCTATCGTGGTGCTCGATGAGGCCACGGCGTTTGCCGATCCCGAGAACGAGGCACTCATCCAGCGCGCCTTTAGCAAGCTGGCGGCGGGTCGCACGGTCATTATGATTGCGCACCGACTCTCGACTGTAGTGGGCGCAGACCAAATCGTGGTGCTCAACCAGGGCAGCGTGCAGGAGTCGGGTACCCATGCCGAGTTGCTGTCCCAAGAGGGTTTGTATGCCAAGATGTGGGCCGAATACGAACAGGCCGCGAGCTGGAAAATCACTGCAGCGACCGCGGATGCCGCCGTCACGAAGGGAGGCGAGGCCTAAATGTTCGCCTCATTCCAAAAGAAGTATTTCCTATCCGATAAAGGCGTCGCCGGCGTAAAGCGCGGCATTTTCTGGACCACGCTCACCAATCTTATTACCATGGCCGGCATGGGCTTTTTATTCCTGGTCATGGCCGGTTTTGTCGAACATCTCGCCACTGGCGCCGACCTGCCGGATGCCCTGCCGATCGTGGGCGGCCTCGTGGTCTTTTTTGTGTTGCTCTTTGCCTCTAACTGGCAGCAGTATTACTACACCTACTGCATCTTTTACGAGGAGTGCGGCAAGCAGCGTATGGAGATTGCCGAGCGCTTGCGCAAACTGCCGCTGTCGTTTTTTGGTCGTCGTGATCTGGCCGATTTAACCGAGACCATCATGGGCGACGTCCAGGCCATGGAGCACGCCTACAGCCACGTGTTGGGAGAGCTTTGGGGCGCCATTATCGCAAGCGCTATTGTGTTCGCAGCATCGCTGTTCTTTTGCTGGCAGTTGGCGATCGCGGCGTTCTGGAGCGTTCCCGTGGCCTTTGCCGTGCTGTATTTGACGCGCGGCCCCATGGTCCCGGTGTTCGACCGTGTTCGCGCCGAGAAGGTCAAAGTCACCGAGGCGATCCAGGAGACGCTCGATTGTGTGCGCGAGATCCGCGCCACCAACCAGGAGGCCCATTATCTTGAGGGGCTCAACGCCGTGATCGATGCCGAGGAGCGCGAGACCACCAAGGGCGAGCTCGCTAACGGGCTTTTGGTCAACTCTGCCTTTGTCATCCTGCGTCTGGGCATTGCCACCACGCTGGTCACGGGTGCCGCGATGGTCGCCTCCGGGCAGGTCGACTTTTTGGTGATATTTGCCTTCCTGCTTATGGTGAGCCGTATCTATGCGCCCTTTGACCAGGCGTTAATGTTAATGTCCGAGCTGTTTGTCGCCGAGTCGTCTGCCAAGCGCATGCGTTCCATCATGGAAGAGCCTGTGGCGCGGGGCAGCGAGAAATTTGAGCCCGTGGGCCACGATGTGGTGTTCGATCACGTGGCATTTGGCTATGGTGCGGGCGAGGACGGCCGCGCCGGCGAGAAAGTTCTTACCGATGTGAGCTTTACCGCCAAGGAGGGCGAGGTCACGGCACTGGTCGGTCCTTCGGGTTCCGGTAAGTCCACGGTGAGCCGCCTGGCCGCACGCTTTTGGGATACCACCGCGGGCAAGGTTACCGTGGGCGGTGTGGATGTTGCGAGCGTTGATCCCGAGGTACTGCTGCGTGATTACGCCATCGTGTTCCAAGACGTGCTGCTCTTTGACGACACGGTGATGGGAAACATCCGCCTCGGGCGTCGTGATGCCACCGATGAGGAAGTGCTTGCGGCCGCGCGTGCCGCCAACTGCGACGAGTTTGTGAGCCGCATGCCGCAGGGCTACGGCACCATGATCGGTGAGAACGGCTCCAAACTCTCCGGCGGCGAGCGCCAGCGCATCTCCATCGCTCGCGCGCTGCTCAAAGATGCGCCCATCGTGCTGTTGGACGAGGCGACGGCGAGCTTGGACGTGGAGAACGAGACCGTGGTACAGCAGGCACTCTCCCGTCTGCTTACAGGTAAGACGGTTATCGTTATTGCCCATCGTATGCGTACGGTGGAAAATGCCGACAAAATCGTTGTGCTCAAGGATGGCGTGGTTGCCGAGCAGGGCGCTCCGGCGCAGCTCAAGGCGGCAGGTGGAGAATTCGCCCGCATGGTTGCGCTGCAAAAGGAGGCGGCTGCCTGGCAGCTGTAGGAATATGACAAAGGGACTGTCCCTTTGTCATATTGAGTTCACCCCCATAGTTTCCAAAAAGTTAGCCATTGTTGACCAAATAGTTATACTAAACTATTTTCAAAAGCGTGCTCGAGCAAACTAATGAACTCGGGTGCTAAGGCACCATGCCGCGCTTGTGCGGCAAAAGGGAGAAGCAACATGAAGAAGTCGACTTTTAACACCCTGCTTGTCGGTGGCGGTTTTCTGCTTGGTACGGCCGGCATCAAGCTGCTCACCAGCGCTCCGGTAAAGAATGCCTGCGTGCAGGGCATTGCGTGCGGTATGCGCGTCAAGAACTGCTACCAGGACATGGTCGAGCAGGCCAAGGCCAATGTCGACGACATGGTTGCCGAGGCTGCCTACATCACCCAGAGCGAGGCCGCTGCTGACGAGGCAGCCGAGTAACGCTCTCAGGCACAAACTATGAGATTCTCGATTATTAGCGAGATCCCCGGCAGGACCCGTCTTCAATTGGCGGGTCCTGTGCCAGAGAGCGATCTCGATGCACTTCTTAAGCTTGGCGGCGACATCGATGGCGTGCACAAGGTGCGCGTGTATGGCCGCATTGGCCAGATGGCGCTGGAGTACGACGAGCCGCGCCGCGCAAGCGTGCTCGACGCCCTAGGCGCACTCGATGCTCAAGCTATCGCCGATGCCGAGTCGGGCTACGTGATGCAACTCGAGCCGCGCAAGCACAAACTCGTTATGGATCTTGCCACACTTATCGGCGCCCACTACGCGCGCCGCTGGTTCTTGCCGACGCCTCTGCGTGCGGTGTTTGTCGTGGCTGGTTACATGGCATTTTTGCGCGCTGCCCTTCATGAGCTGGCGCAGCCACGCCTGACCGTTCCTGTGCTCGACGCTTCGGCCATCGGCATTTCGTTCGTCAAGCGTGATGTCGACACCGCGGGCCAGACGATGTTCCTGCTCAACGTGGGCGAGCTGCTCGAGGACTACACCCGCGCCATGAGCGAAAACGAGCTCATCAACTCGCTGCTCGATGTGCCCGACAAGGCGCAAAAGGTTGTCGGCGACACCGAGGTAAGCGTTGCCGCGACCGAGCTCGAGCCCGGCGATTTGGTCGCCGTGCGCACTGGCATGTCCATTTGCATCGACGGTGTTGTCGAGCAGGGAGCGCTATGGTCAACCAGGCGACCCTGACCGGCGAGCCGCTGGCCGTCGAGCGCAGCGTGGGCGACGATGTGTTCGCCGGTACCGTCGTGGAAGACGGCAGCATCTTGGTGCGCGTGCGCGCCAACACGGCGCAGACCAAGCTCCGCTCGATCGTCTCGCTCGTGCAGACGGCCGATTCGCTCAAGTCCGAGGGCCAGTCGCACATGGAAGACCTCGCCAACAAGATCGTCCCGTGGAACTTCCTGCTCGCGGGCCTGGTTGCGCTTACCACCCGCAGCCTCATCAAGACCTCGGCGGCACTGATGGTCGACTACTCGTGCGCACTCAAGCTCACGGGTTCCGTCGCCGTCATGACTGCCATGAGCGATGCTGCCAAGATGGGTGTTATGGTCAAGGGCGCCAAGTACTTTGAATCGTTTGCCAAGGCCGACACCATTGTGTTTGATAAGACCGGCACGCTTACCGAGGCGCAGCCGCGTCTTGCCTGCGTGCTCACCACCGATGGTTGGAGCGAGGACGAGATCCTGCGCCTTTCCGCTTGCTTGGAGGAGCATTTTCCGCATCCGGTGGCGCGTGCCGTGGTCAACGCCGCCCGCGAGCGCGGGCTCGAGCACCGCGAGCGCCATGCCGCCGTCGAGTACATCGTGGCGCACGGCATCGCTTCGTCCATTGAAGGGCGTCGCGCCATCATCGGTTCCGCGCACTTTGTATTTGAGGATGAGAGCGCGCAGCTCGAGTCCGACATTAAGGAGCAAATCGAGTCCCAGATGCAGGGCCTGTCGCCGCTGTATCTGGCGGTCGACGGCACGGTTGTGGGCGTGCTTGGTATCGAGGATCCGCTCAAACCTGGTGTGCGTGAGGCCATCGCTGACCTGCATGCGCTGGGCGTCAGGCATGTCGTTATGCTCACGGGCGACTCCGAGCGCACGGCCGAGCGCATTGCGCGAGAGGCGGGCGTCGATGAGTTTAAGGCCGAGCTCCTGCCCGAGGACAAGTACGCGTATGTGGAGCGCATTAAGAGCGAGGGGCGCCACGTTGCCATGGTGGGCGATGGCGTCAACGATTCGCCGGCGCTCGGTTTGGCCGACGTGGGCTTGGCGATGGGCGGTGGAAGCGACATCGCCAAGGAGGTCGCCGATATCATCCTGACCGATACAGATCTCGCCGCGATCGTGCGCCTGCGCCGCATGAGTCAGGGGCTTATCGACCGTCTGACGAGTTCATATTCCAAGGTGATGCTCACCAACTCGGCGTTGTTGGCATTGGGTATTACCGGCATGATTACTCCGCAGACGTCGTCACTGCTGCACAACGGCTCGACGATTGCCTACAGTCTGAGCAACGCGAAGGCTTACCTGCGCTAGCAGACGTGTTCGCCCACGTTATCTGGCCTGCGCCCAGACGGCATCG
>USHA01000080.1 GCA_900554325.1 uncultured Collinsella sp. | reverse complement strand
CCTCGATGATCAGCGTGTTGGCGCTCGCGTTGTCGATGCCGCTCTCCACGATGGTCGTGGCGATGAGCACATCGATCTTTTTGGTCGCGAACTCAATCATCACGTCCTCGACCTCGCGCGGGCTCATCTTGCCGTGTGCCACGCCCACGCGCGCCTCGGGCGCGGCCTCATGCACGCGCGCCACGGCGTCATCGATGGTCTTAACGCGGTTGGACACGTAGTACACCTGGCCGCCGCGGCCCACCTCCAGGCGAATCGCCGCGCTCACCACATCGGGGTCGTACTCCCCCACGTGCACGATCACGGGACGACGCCCGGTCGGCGGTGTGGTGATCAGGCTCATGTCGCGCACGCCGCTCGTGGCCATCTGCATGGTTCGCGGAATAGGCGTTGCCGAAAGCGTGAGCACGTCGATTTGCTCGCGCAGGTTCTTGAGCTGCTCCTTGTGCTGCACACCAAAGCGCTGCTCCTCGTCGATGATCACCATGCCCAGGTTCTTGGGGTTCACGTCGGCAGAAAGCAAGCGGTGCGTGCCGATGAGCACGTCGATCGTGCCCTCGGCAAACGCCTTAAGCGCGCGCTTTTGCTGCGCCGGGGTGCGGAAGCGGCTGAGCACTTCGACCTCGAGGCCAAACGGGGCAAAGCGCTCAAAGAACGTCTCATAGTGCTGCTGGGCCAGAATGGTCGTGGGGCAGAGCACCATGACCTGGCGGCCGGAGTCCACGCACTTAAACGCCGCGCGCAGGGCAACCTCGGTCTTGCCGAAACCCACGTCGCCGCACAGCAGGCGGTCCATGGGCTTGGGCGCCTCCATATCAGCCTTAATGTCGGCGATGGCCTCCAGCTGGTCGCGCGTCTCGTCGTAGGGGAAGCTCTCCTCCATCTCGATCTGCTCGGGCGTGTCGGGCGGGCAGGCGATACCGGTAATCGACGAGCGACGCGTATACAGATCGACCAGGTCAAACGCCAGCTTTTTGGCGTTCTTGCGCGCCTTGTTGGTGGCACGCGTCCAGTCGGCGGTGTTGAGCCTGGTCAGGCGCGGCTTGTCACCGTCGGGACCGACGTATCGCGTGATACGGTCGACCTGCTCGAGCGGCACGTAGAGCTTGTCGCCATCGGCGTATTCCAGCAAAAAGTAGTCGCGTTCCTTGCCGCCCACTTCCTGGCGCGCGATCTCGCTAAAGAGCGCGATGCCGTGGGTAGCGTGCACCACGTAGTCGCCCGGCTTAAACGGGAAGGTAATCTGCGTAATGTCAACCTTGCGGCGGCTGCGGGCCCGGTTGGCGTCCATGCGGGCGTTGAGGTCGGCGATCGAGAACACGGCCAGGTTGGCATCGGGCACCACCACGCCCTGCGGCAGGGCAGCATCGACAAAGGTCACGCGTCCGCGCGAGATAGTGGGCACGGCAGCACCGGCGGCAGCCTGGGCCGCGCCCGCCTCGAGCGAGCGGGCGTTGAGCGCGTCAGCCTTACGCTCGCGAATTGCAGCATGAGCATCCTGACGGGCAGCACGATCGGCAGAATCTGCCGCTGCCACGCGCACGCGCTCGCCAATGACGCCGGCGTTTTCGGGTGCCGCGGTCAGCGACTCCTCAAAGGTAATGCCCTCGTCACCAAAGGTGAGCTCCATCGACTCGCGTGCACCACGGTCGGGAATGGCAAACACGCAGGCGTAGCGCTTGCCCACGACTTCCTGAATGCGCGTCATAAAACGGTTGTCCGAGCCTGCGATAGCAGGCTGCTCAATCTTGAGCTCTGCCGTAACCGCGCCGCCGGCACGGATGAGGCTCACATAGTTCAGGCGCTGCTGAGCACCAAAATCGAGCTGCTGAGCACGTACATACAGGCCATCCAGTCGGTCAATCCCCGCCTCGCCGGCACGGGCCTCGATATCCTCGTAGGCGCGCAGACAGTCGTCGAACAGCGAGCGCGGCTCGGACAGGACCACGAGCGCCTTGCCGCTCACGTGTGCCAGCGGGCTTACGGTCTGGCCGTACATCACCGGCAAAAAGCGGTCGAGCTCGGGCGTGACGATGCGTGCATCCACCATCTCGGGCAGCGCCGCCAGTTTGCTATCGTCCTGGCTGGCGCGATAGAGCGCCACATGCATGTTGTGGACCGCCTCGTCGGTGAGCGCCAGCTCGCGGCACGGGAAGATCTCGATACTATCCTCGTTGCCGATGGTCTGCCCCGTTGAGCTCACCATACGGCGGATGCGATCGATCTCGTCGCCAAAAAACTCGATGCGCACGGGCGCCTTTTCCTGTGCGGGGAACACCTCGACGGTGTCGCCGTGCACGCGGAACAGGCCGGGCGCGTCGGCGGCGCCGGCATTGGTGTAGCCCATGCCCACCAGACGCTGCGGCACCTCGTCAAAAGGAATCTCCTCGCCCACCGCAAAGGTCGTGGACTCCCAGTAGCGGCTCTCGACTGGCGGCACGCAGCGCAGCAGCGCGCGGGCCGAGGCAACCATGATGCAGTTGTCCCCGCGCACGATGCGTCCCAGGGCCTCGCAGCGCTGCGCTACCACGGCGTCGTCGGGCGCCTGCTCGCGCCACGGATAATCCTTGCGCTCAGGAAAACGGCACACATGCGCCAGGCCCACGTAGGCGGCAAGGCTACGAGCGGCGCGATCGGCCGCATCCTCGCCACTCACAACGTAGACCGTGGGGCGCGGGCGGCGCGCAAACTGAGCGGCCGCCATAAGCGTGCGACCCGACTGCGACACGGCCAGCGTCACGTCCTCGCCGGCATCGAGTCCGGCCTCGACGGTCTGCAGCGCCTCGGCAGTGTAGAGCTGCGCGGCTATACGGTGAATGAGCATGCTGTTCCTCCGGCATCGCAACGCCAAAAGCCCGCCGGGGCAAGCTCGGCGGGTCGTACGTCAAATACATTGTCTGTCATGGTAGCGCATGGAGAGGACTCCGGCTCAAGGGCAAACCCAGCCCCGCAAAAAACGCCAGACGAAGATGCGCTCCGCCCTACCCCGCTACGCGCACGCTGGGGCACAAATCTGCCAGCGGACACTCGTCACACTTGGGTTTGCGGGCGTCGCAGATCTCGCGACCGAAGGTGATCCACTGATGGTTGACCGACTCCCAATACTCGTGCGGCAAAATCTTGAGCAGATCTTGCTCGGTCTTGAGCGGCTCCTTTGCATGCGTCTTGGGACTCAGCATCAGGCGGTGCGCAATGCGGTTGACGTGCGTGTCCACCGCAATGCCCTCCACGATGCCATACCCCACGTTGAGCACGATGTTCGCCGTCTTGCGTCCCACGCCCGGCAGCTTCACGAGTTCCTTCATGTCGGCCGGCACCTCGCCGCCATAGTCGGCGACGATCATCTGCGCGGCCTCGACGGCATGCTTGGCTTTGCTCTTGTAGAAGCCGAGTGACTTGATAGTGTCTGCCACGTCAGCCACGCTCGCCCCGGCCATGGCCTCGGGCGTAGGCCACTGGGCAAACAGCCGCGGCGTCACCTTGTTGACCTGCGCATCGGTCGTTTGCGCCGAAAGCAGCACCGCGATCAGCAGGCGGAAGGGATTCTCGTGGTCCAAAAAGCACTCGACCGGGCCATAGCGACGGTTGAGACGCTCGCACACCTCAACGGCGCGCTCGCGCTTGGCGGCATTGGTCTCGCGTGGCATAACGACTCCTCGGCTCAACGGCACAATAAACTAATGGGCACAATTGTCCCACGTCCGAGACGCTTACGCCTCCAAGAATGCGCCGGTCTGACGGCTCCACAGGCTCGCGTACTCGCCACCCGCCTCGACGAGCTGCGCATGCGTGCCGTCCTCGACGATCTCGCCATCGGCCAGCACCACAATGCGGTCGAGCGCCGCCACGGTGGACAGGCGGTGCGCCACCACAATGGAGGTGCGGCCGCGCATCAGGTTCTCGAGCGCCTCCTGCACCAGCGCCTCGGACTCGCTGTCGAGGGCAGAGGTCGCCTCGTCGAGCACCAGAATCGGCGCGTCGGTTAGGATGGCGCGGGCGATAGCCACGCGCTGACGCTGGCCGCCCGAGAGCTTGACGCCGCGCTCGCCCACCATGGTGTCAAAGCCACGGGGCAAGCGGTCGATAAACTCCAGGGCGTTGGCCAGGCGCGCGGCCTCGCGAATCTGCTCATCAGTGGCGTCGGGGCGGCCGTAGGCAATATTCTCTCGAATGGAGCGGTGGAACAGCAGCGCCTCCTGCGGCACGTAGGCAACCTGGCGGCGCAGGCTCTGCTGCGTGCAGCGCGAGACATCCTGACCGTCCACGAGCACGCGGCCGCCCTGAACATCGTCCAGGCGCAGCAGCAGCTTGGTGAGCGTCGTCTTACCCGAACCCGATTTGCCCACCAGGCCCACGCGCTGGCCCGCCGCCACATGAAGTGTCAGGTTATCGAACACGCTCTCGCCCGCCGCAGCGTCACGGTACGCAAAACTCAGGTGCTCAAAATCAATCGCACCCTCGGTCACTTTGAGCTCGGGGGCGTCCGGGTCATCTGCCACCAAACGTGGCTCGTCCAGCACGCGCGTCATCTCGGCCGCATCGCCGAGCGCGCGGTTGATGCGCTGCATCATGGAGCTTACGTAGTTCAGGCGCATGGTGAGGTTATAGGTGTAGGTAAAGATCATGACGAGCGAGCCGGCCGAGATGCCAAACCACGCGTTGCCGCCCGCCACGAACACACTCACCACGGCCATGGTGATGACGATAAGACCCGAGGTCGTAAAGTTGCGCTGCATCATGGCGTGCATCGAGACCGTCTCGGCATCGCGCGCGGCACGATCGGCGGCGTCGAACAGATCGCGTTCAAAGTCCTCGCGCCCGCAGGTCTTAACGGCCAAGATGTTCGTGACCGCGTCGGAGAGCACGCCCGAGAGCTTGTTCTGCGCAGCGGACGTCGCGGCCGAAAGCGGCATGATGCGCTTGTACATAAGCCAGACAAACGCAATGTAGACGACCATGATGCACACCAGGATCACGGTAAACGTCGGTACCACCGGGGCGAGTGCGGCCACGGTGCAGACGACCGAGGTGATGGTGGGGATGAGCGAATACACCGTCACGTCCACCAGCCCCGTATAGCCGCTCATAAAACGGCTCGTCTGGCTCACGAGTGATCCGCCAAAGCGGCTGGTGTGAAATGTCATGGATTGGTTGGAGAGCGTGTCGAAGCATAGACGCGCCAGGTGATAGTTGCCTGCGATCTCGAGCTTGTAGACGGTGTAGTCCTGTAGCTTGGAGAGGATCTGACCCACCAGGTTAACGAGTACGAGCGCCAGGATATAGGGGCCGAAGACCTCAAACACCTGGTCACCCGCCACGGGACCGGCTTGAACGCGGTCGACAATGAGGGCCATCACATAGGTATTGGCAAACGTCAGCAAAAAGATGTAGCCCGCCGACGAGAATACCGAGAGAAAGACGATCAGCGGCTGCGTGCGCGTGACGTCCCAAAAACGCTGCAGCGTGCGACGCACGGTGGAGCGTTTGAGCGGACTGGTGTTTCTCTGAGACATGGGCTTCCTTTCGCGTCTGATAGGGCGAAACGCCATTGTTGCACACTAAAGCGCACTTCAGGCAAGTGCGACGCGAAAAGCGCCCGCGCCCCGCGCTTGCGCAGGCGCCCCGCCGTCAGATGAAGCTAGTCCTCGTCTTTTTGGTCTGCGAGCAGGCTCGCAGACGTAAGCCCCAAGATCTCGTCGGCCTCCTCGGCATCTTCCAGGGCGTCGATGTCCTTGAGCTTGCGCTCCATGACGTTGGTGCGCGTGGTGATGATGCCCTCGACCGTTTTGCCCGCGGTCTCGATCTGCTGCTGGGCGCGGCGCAGCGCCTTTTGATAGCGCGGCAGCTCGGCCTTGACAGCGGAGAGCACGCGCAGTACATCGTCGGTGCGTTTTTGCAGCTTAAACGTTTGGTAACTCATCTGCAGACTGTTGAGGATGGCCGCCATGGTGCTGGGACCGGCAACGTTGACGTGATAGTCGCGGCCCAGGGTCTCAATAAGCCCGGGGCGGCTGACGACCTCGGCGTACAGCCCTTCAAACGGCACGAACATGATGCCAAAGTTGGTCGTTGCCGGCACACTCAGGTACTTTTCGCAGATGTCTTTAGCCTCGCGTTTCACCATCATATCGAGCGTCTTGCGCGCTGCGGCAACGGCCTCCGCATCGCCCGACTCCTGGGCGTCGAGCAGATGCTCGTACGCGTCGCCCGGGAATTTGGAATCGATCGGCAGCAGCACGGGATCGCCCTCGTCTACCGGCAGCTTGACGGCAAACTCAACGCGCTCCGAGGCACCGGGCTTGGTGGCGACGTTTTCCAGATACTGGTCGGGTGTAAGGATGTCCGCCAGAATTGCACCCAGCTGCACCTCGCCCAAAATGCCGCGCGCTTTTACATTGCCCAGCACACGCTTGAGGTCGCCTACGCCGGTGGCGATAGATTGCATATCGCCCAGGCCCTTATACACGGCCTCGAGCTGGTCGCTCACCTGCTTAAACGATGCCGACAGTCGGTCGTTGAGCGTGCGGGAGAGCTTCTCGTCCACCGTCGCGCGCATCTGATCGAGCTGCACGTTGTTGTCTTTGCGGATGGCGCCCAGCTGAGCATCGACCGTCTCGCGCACCTTGTCCAGGCGATGCTCGATGCCCTCGCGATTGGCGCCGAGCTGTTGGGCCGTCTCGCGGCGCAGGTCATCCATCCGGTCACCAGCTTGCGAGAACTCGCGTGCGATGGTCAGGTAACGTTGCTGCTCCACGGCCGCATCGGTCGTCTGCTGCTGCGCGATGGCATTGGCCGTGCGGCGGGTTTCGGCCAGCGCGACGTTCAGGGCATCGAGCGCGTTGTTGGCCTGCTCGAGTGCTGCCAGCGTTTCCGCGCCACCGTCGCCACGCTCCCGCAACTCGGCACGCAGGCTCTTGAGCTGAAGGGCGCAAGCCGCAGCAACCCCCACCGCCACCAAGGCGATCGCAACAAGCACAATATCAATAGCAGACATAATCTCCGCCCAACAAACCCAATCGAGCACCAATCAAAACCGCGATCAATCTTACCCCGCCACACACACCGGGCGCCCGGCCCCTTCTTGGGTGCCCCTCTCCTCCGCATATTCCATAATGCGGCGCGCCGTTTTCCTGCTCACCTTTGAGTCATCGCCGGCCAAGTATGCGTATACGTTTCCTTTATTCAGGCGCAGAGCACGGCAGAGGCCATAGCGCGTTACACCCGATTCCTCCAATGCTTCCAGCGTTTTCTTTCTCATCAGGGCGTTCACCCTTCTATCGGCCGCCGGCTTTTCCTTCACCGCTCTATACGCACGCCAAACGTTGGCATAACGATTTGGGAGCTCACTTTTGGCGCATAGAGACGCCATGCTACCCGCTTGACCGTACAAGGATAAAACGTCTCGGTAATCCCGTTCCATCCACGAGCCCTCGGATAAACCCAGAACGTATTCGGCTTTTCCTTGCGCCAAAGCGAGCAAAAACAGAGGCTCCGCCACGCGCGGCGCATCCGTCGTCGCCTGCTCAACCAATTTTCTAAAACTCAGCGACCGCTGTCCGGATAGCTCTCGGCAATAGCCTTTTAAGAATCCCTCAAAGGTCAGATTCAACCGAGCACCTCCTTTTTGTATTGCCTGTATGCACAGACCATCTCTTGATAACTCCGCTCCGAAGGCGACGACGCCAGCGCCTCTCCCTCGTCGAATATAAGCCGTTCGAGCAACCCCCAATCAAGTCGGTCGACGAATGCCTGACTATGAAGATCGATGATGTCGTTCGGACGACAGGCATAGAGCTTCATTACCGCCAGGTCCTCCAAGGATGGCGTAAAGTACCTGATAAAACGCGCCCCAATATCCAAGGGAATCAAACGATCTTCGTAATTGAACGGCATCTGATTACAATATGCCACCGCCATACCATTCACCTCGGGGTATCGAGCTATGATCTCGCGGAGGCACCTATCTGCCTCAAACACATCAATGTCATGTGTAACCGAACGATTCGTCACATCGTTTAGCATGAAGGCGCTTCCTCCCACCAATACAACGTTCGGCCTGTCGTCTCTTGGACCTATTTCCAGCTCCGCCTCTTCGTCAATGCCCAAAAGAGTCTGTTCTAAATCCTGCTTATACATAACAAATCCTATTATTATTCATCTTCAATAATACTATTAAGTCGCATGACAGGACCCACAGGATGCGAGGATTCTACTCATGGCGATAATCCCTACACCCTAGAAGTCCTAATGTGACAAACGCTAACTCTCCCAGCCGGCGCGGATTGTTGTTATGACATCGCCTAGGCGCTGGCCGAGGGCTGACAGATGTTGGAGCACCTCGTTGGGCGATGCGCCGTTGAGGATGCACGTGAGGGCATACGACGCCAGAAAGATGGCCGCAAGCCCTAACGGGATGAGCACGATCATCGCCAAGGTGCGCAGGCGCTGGCCCACGCGGCGACGACGCGCACGACGCTTGTCGAACGCGAGCTCCTGCGCATATGAATCTTGCTGTACGGAATAGGCCTCTGGTGCCGATTCGCACCCGGGCACAGCTGCAGGTACAGCAGCGGGCACGACATTTTGCGCAAAGGGCTGGGCTGCCGCCCCCTGCATTTGCATCTCCATGAGTCGTTGCTGCTGACGCAGCATGCGCTCAGCTTGCTGCTGCGGAGTCTCAAGAAACAGATCCATGCTGGCCTCCAAAATCGGAGCATTCGACGCTTACGACCAGCATCCCGCACCGCCATGACCGCGACAACGCAATCGCCGGCAATAGCCACAAAGTTTCTTTTGCTCAAAAGCTGTCGAAAAGCTCAACAACTCCCCTACCAGCACTTTCTCTGAGCTTTTTTCGCCAGCAATCTTTTGGCCTTCCACCCTTACGCCAACTGACCAAAATCTAACCAAAAGCTTGACGAAAATTGTGGAAACAGGGACCCATACAAAAACGTGCCGCCCCAAAAGGG
>USHA01000079.1 GCA_900554325.1 uncultured Collinsella sp. | reverse complement strand
CGCTTTTATGCGCCGGGGGCGCGCCACGAAACCGGCCCATCTACTACGTTTAGCCCCTTACCCCCAACCATGCCAAAAAACGCGAAAACAAAACCGCAGGTAGAACGCCTGTGGTTTTGTTCAAAACGAAGGTATGGTCATGGGTATCGCGTCAAACGTAGTAGATGGGCCGATTTCGTGGCGAGCGGTTCCGGCTGATCCCTTGGGGACGGAGGAAAACGGATCATTTTGGTCCCGCGAGGCTGGCGGAGGCACTCGTCCAGGGCCGCCCGAACAAAACTATGCCGGTTTACGGGGCTGAGTTACGAGTCTCCAACCATGCCGATATTCGTGAAAATAAAACCGCAGGTAGACGAGCCGTCATTTTGCAGAAAACGCGGGTATGGATGGGGGTCCTGAGTTTGGCCCCGTAAACCGGCATAGTTTTGAAATGGCCTTAAATCGGTAGCAGCCATTTTGCTATGCCGGAACGGTCGGTCTTCGGGCAACTACCCTCGCAGGTAGGCGATAGCGATCTGCGTGCGGTTGCGCAGGCCCATCTTTGCCAGGATTGAGCTGATGTGGTTGCGCACGGTGCCTTCGCCCATGTAGGCGGTGGCGGCGATCTCTTTGTTGTCGAGGCCGCGGGCGATGAGCTCGGCGACTTCGAACTCGCGGTCGGTCAGACCGGCAAAGGCCGCGGGCCGGCGGGTCGCGCCGGCTTCAGCGTCCGCCCCATCAAAGTCGACATCCCCGATCGCCTTGCCCTCGAGCACGCGCTTGCCAGCCATGACCTGCGCCAACGCTGGCGGAATGGCGGCGACATCGGTCTTGATCAGGTAACCGCGGGCGCCCAGCTTGAGCGCCGACACAATGTACTCGTCATCCGAGAACGTCGTCAGAAACACCACGCGCGCCGCAGGGTCGTGCTCAAGGATCTCGCGCGCGGCTGAAAGTCCGTCGCGCCCCGGCATCTGAATGTCGAGCAACGCGATATCGGGTGCGTGTTCGGCATAGAGAGCCACTGCGGCGTCGCCATTGGCGCCGGTGCCCACCACCTCGATCTGCGGCTGGGCGCCCAGGATAATCTTGAGCGAATCGACCACTAGGCGGTCGTCGTCGACAACGATGAGCCTCATCGGTCCTCATCTCCTTGCTGTTTGGGGACGGTGGCAAACACGCGCCAGCCGGGGGCGCCGGCGCGCAGGCCGGCGGTGAAGGTTCCGCCAAGCGCCTCGACGCGCTCGCGCATGGAGGCGAGCCCCATGCCTTCTACGACGTTGCTGCTGCTCGCCGGGGTCGCGTCCGCGCCATCATCGGTAACGATGAGCTGGTAAAACGACGGATGCTCCATGCATCGTACGGTGACGGTCTGGGCGCAAGCGTGGCGCATGGCGTTGGAAAGCGCCTCGCGCAGCACCGCCGCAAAGCAGTTGGCGACGTTGGCGGGTGCATGCTCGGCCAAAACTTCAAGCTCAATCTGCGGGCCGCCGTCCGAGCGCGCGCCTTCAACAATGCGTTCGAGCTGCACGGAAAGGTCGACGGCGTTGTCGTTGAGCGCGTGGACGCTGGTGCGCACAAGCTGGAGCGCCTCGTCAACCGTGCGTTTGACGTCGGCGAAATCGGCGGCGACGCCGGGCTCGTCGGCGTGGACCACGCGCAAGGCTTCGGCCTGCAGTGAGGCACGCGTGAGCTGGTGCCCGACGTTATCGTGGATCTCGCGCGCGATGCGGGCGCGTTCGGCGAGCGTCGCGAGCTCGACTTCGTAGTCCTGGCGATCGGCAAGATCACGGTTGCGCGCCTCGAGCGCGAGGGCTCGTTCCTGCAGTTCGTCGCGGGTACGGCGCATGCGCTGCTGCTCGCGCTCCAGCTGGGCGGTACGTAGCGATAGCAAGGTGGCGGCAACCGAAAGGATGGCGGTCAGCAGAAGCGTTCGGGCGGTGAGCGCGTCGGTGCGAAGGTCCACGACGAGCGCAAGGGCAAAGACGGAGCCAATGCCCAGCGCGACCCAGGCGTGCTCACGGCGCACGCGCCGCGCGATGTCATAGAGAGCGAGAGGCGCAAACGGCACAAACGGCGGTATGAAGACGGCCGCGATGATGTAGACGTAGCTCGCGGCCTCGCTTGCGCGGCGCGCGTGTTCCTCCTGTGCGACCTCGGCCAGCGAGGTGGCAATAACGCCAAGGCAAAACGCCGCGACCATGCGGGCATCCACAGCAAGACCCATGGCGGCCGCAATACAGCACGCCAGCACGATCGATTTGTCGAAAAGCCTGTTCATACGGGTATTGTACGCGAAGCCGCGCATGGTGGAGGGGCCGCCTGCGCAACCGTGACATTCCTCCCGCGCAGCAAAGCGGGGGCGTCGGCAGGCCGCACGACAAAGACCCCGCACTCGTGACAAAGCTCACTGGTGCGCGCCGGCGGCTCCTGCGATGATGCAATCGTACCGGGCCGCAATCAACGGAAGGGCCGCCTCATGACAGACATCGTTCACGTCGAAAACCTCGTCAAGCGCTATGACGACCTTATTGCGCTCGACCACTTTAACCTGAGCATCGCCCCCGGCGAGATCTTTGGCCTGCTGGGCCCCAACGGCTCGGGCAAGACCACGTCCATCAACTGCATTTTGCAGCTGCTTGCCTACGACAAAGGCACCATTGAGCTGTTCGGCGAGCCCATGGCGCCCGCCCGCTACGACCTCAAGCGCCGCATCGGCGTGGTGCCGCAGCAGGTGGCGGTGTTTGACGAGCTCACGGTGCGCGAGAACATCGACTATTTCTGCAGCCTCTACGTCAACGACCGCAAGCGCCGCCGCGCGCTGGTGGACGAGGCGATCGACTTTGTCGGCTTGGGCGACTTTACCAAGTTTCGCCCCGGCAAGCTCTCGGGCGGCCTGGCGCGTCGCCTCAACATCGCCTGCGGCATCGCGCACAAGCCCGAGCTCATCTTCTTTGACGAGCCCACGGTGGCGGTCGACCCGCAGAGTCGCAACGCCATCTTGGAGGGCATCTGCCGCCTGCGCGACGAGGGCGCCACGGTGGTGTATACCAGCCATTACATGGAGGAAGTCGAGCAAATCTGCAGCCGCATCATGATCATGGACGGCGGCCGCGTGCTGGCGCAGGGCACCAACGACGAGCTCAAGCGCATGATTCAGATGGGCGAGCGCGTGACCGTCGAGGTCGGCGCCGTCGAGCCTGCCACAGTCGAGCGGTTGCGCGCCCTCGAGCATGTGCTTTCGGTTGAGCTGTCCGGCGGCGAGCTCGTCTGCACCTGCGAAGCGAGCCCGCACAATTTGGTCGACATCCTCGACACGCTGCGCGCCGCCGACGTGGCGCTCGGCCGCGTGTGGAGCGAACCGCCGACCCTCAACGACGTGTTCCTCGAGATCACCGGCCGCGAGCTGCGCGACTAGGGGGCGGCCATGTTCAGCACCATCATCACCACGCTCAAGACGCTGCTGCGTCGGCCGAGCACATGGGTCTGGGGCGCGGTCTTTCCCATCGCGCTTTCCACGATGTTCATGTTTATGTTTGCGAACCTCAGCTCCGACGGCACGGTCGACCCGGTGCCGGTGGCCGTTGTCGCCGATGAGGCCTGGGACGATTCGACTTTCAAGGACGTGGCGGCTTCGCTTGCTAAGGAAGGCGACGATCAGCTGCTCGAGATCCACGAGTGCGACGATGCAGCCGACGCGAACCGTGCTCTCAAGGCCGGCGAGGTCGCGGGCATCTATACGGTCGACGACGCGGGCACGCCCAAACTCACGTTGCTTTCGAGCTATGACAGCTCGCGTGCGACGTCGGTGCTCACCGACCGCAGCATTCTGGAGACGGTGGCAAGCTCGTATACACAAAATGCCGAGCTCATGCGCCAGATTGCCCAGGACAATCCGGCGGCGCTCGCCGACCCGGAGGCGGTTGCGCGCGCCCTGTCGCTCGAGGGTGGCACCCGCCGCGTAAGCCTGACGCGCACCACGCCCGACAGCACGGTCATCTACTATTACGCGCTCTTTGGCCTGGTAGCGATGATGTCTGCCGAGTTTGCCGCCTTGAGCGTCGTCGATTTGCAACCCAATCTGTCCGGCCTTGGCGCGCGTCGCTGCGTGGGCGGTCTTTCCAAGACGGCGTCGCTGGCCGGCATCTTTGTCGGCTCGTGGCTGGTTTCCTTCGCCTCGATGGCGATCGCAATCGGCTACGTGCGCCTGGTCGTGGGCGTCGACTTTGGCGGGCGCGAGGGGCTGTGTCTGGTGGGCGGCGCCGCTTCCGCGCTTGCCGCCACGGGCCTGGGACTCTTTGTGGGCACGCTTCCCGTTAAGGGCGGCAAGGCGTCCAAGTCCGGCATCCTCACGGGCTTTGCTACCACGTGCGCCCTGTTCGCCGGCCTCTACGGCGAGCCGGCGATGGCGCTTGCCGATGACGTCGCCCGCGCCTGCCCGGCCGAGTGCTGGCTCAACCCCGTCAAGCTCATCTGCGACATGTTCAACCGCCTGTATTTCTTTGAGGACCTGGGCCCCTTTGCCGTCCGCGCCGGCGCGCTCGTCCTCATGTCCCTGCTGTTCGTTGCCGCCGCCACGCTGATCTTTGGAAGGAGCCGCTATGAGCACCTTTAAGACCGCGCTTCGCATGGCGCTGGCGCACCCGTTCTACCTGCTCATCTATACGGTGTTCATCTCGCTCATGGGCGTATTCATCGCGGCCTCGGTGAGCTGGAACTCGTCGCAGCTCACCGAGTACAAGCCCTACGATGCCAACGTGATCGTGGTCGACCGCGACGACAGCGACCTTTCGCGTGCGCTTACCAAGCATCTGGGTTCGCGTTTTGAGCTGGTCACGGGCGTCGGCGACGGCACCTACGACCTCGCGGACGCGCTCTCCAAGAGCAACAGCGCCAAGGGTAGCGCCGATTGCGTGTTCTTTATCCCGGAGGGGTTTGAGGGCGACCTTGTTGCAGCCGCCCGCGTGGGGGAGTCCCTGCCCAAGCTCGATGTGACCTACGGTGCCGGCACCATGGCGGCGGCGCTTTCGTCTGCCGAGGCCTCGCGCTGGATCTCGCTCGCGGGCGCTGCGGCCGCACTTGAGCCTGCTGCCTCCAGCGGTGACGTCGCCAAGGCTGCCGAACACGCGGCCACCGAGCGTGCCGAGGTCGGGATCGAGCAGGTCAAGGTCGACTCGACTGCCGCCGCCACGCTCGAGTCGTACTTCAACTTTGGCGCGTACGCGATCATCTCGTCGGTCATCGTGTCGGTGGGACTGGTGTTCTCGGGCATGAACGAGCCCGAGCGCGAGCGCCGCATGGAGGCCGGCCCGGTCTCCGAGCGCCAGCGCTCGCTTGCTGTGTTCGCGGCTGCTGCAGTGCTCACCGTCTGCATCTGGTTTGTGTCGAGCATGATGGGTGTCGTGGGCTTTGCCGGCGCGGTTGCCGAGGTCGGCGTGGGTCGTGTGTGCCTGGCGCTGGCGGCGACGTTTGCCCTGGCGTGCACGCCTCTGGCCGTTGGCTTTGCCCTTTCGAGCCTGGGTGCGCGTGAGGAGCTGCTCAACGGTGTGGGCAACCTGCTCGGCATGCTCATGACGTTTTTGGGCGGCGCCTGGATGCCGCTGTCGCTGATGGGCCCAGCCGTGCAGACCGCGGCGCATTTTGTGCCGACGTATTGGGTGAACGACGCGATTGGCAAGGCGCTCGCCGCGGACCTGACGTCCACCGTGCTGGGCGACATCGCTTGCGATCTGGGCGTCACAGTGCTCTTTGCCGCGGCCATCGCCGCCGTAGGCCTAGCCCTCGCCCACAACAAATCCCACGCCTAGACACCTACTCATTGGGGACAGACTTAAACGACCAAAAGTATTCATTGGGGACAGACTTAAACGACTAGTCATTGGGGACAGTCTTTGCCGATCGGCTGTTTTGCCGGCTGGGTTGGCAGAGACTGTCCCTAACTGCCGGCAGGAAAGGAACGTCCCTAACTGCCGGGTGGCGAAAGAGTGTCCCCAACAGCTAGTCGTTTAAGAACGTCCCCAATGACTAGTCTGAAACAAAACCCCACTCTCGCCCAAAAATAGTTCGCCAAGGTTTACTATTACGTTCATAAAGTAGTACGGGGCTAACAATGGGGGACACCGTGGCAACGCAGAAAGCCTACGTCCAGGTTAAGGATCTCAAAAAGCACTATGGCGATGGAGATGCGCGCCTGACAGTGCTCGACGGCATCGACACGTCCATCAATCGCGGCGAGATCTGCGTCATGCTGGGACCTTCGGGTTCGGGCAAGTCGACGTTTCTTAACCTGATCGGCGGCCTGGAGGATGCCGACGCCGGCTCTATTCTGGTGGACGGCTGCGACCTCACCGTGCTTAAGCCTACCGACCTGGGTGAGTATCGCCGCCGCGAGCTGGGCTTTGTCTTCCAGTTCTACAACCTGGTGCCCGACCTCACCATCAAGGAGAACATCGAGGTCACGGCGCACCTGTCCAAAAACCCGCTCAATGTCGACGACCTGCTGCGCTCGCTGGGCCTCTATGAACATCGCAACAAGTTCCCGCGCCAGGTCTCGGGCGGCCAGCAGCAGCGTTGTGCCATCGGTCGCGCGCTGGTCAAAAACCCGGGTCTGCTGCTGTGCGACGAGCCCACGGGCGCGCTCGACTACAAGACGTCCAAGGAAATCCTGCAGCTCATGGAGGACGTCAACCACGAGTACAGCTGCACCATCATCATCGTCACCCACAACGCCGCCATCGCCCGCATGGCCAATCGCGTACTGCGCCTGCGCGACGGGCGCATCGTCGAGGACGAGCTCAATGAGTCGCCCGTTGCGGCCGCCGAGCTCGATTGGTAGGCAGCGCCATGTCACCTCTTGCAAAACGACTCCCGCGCGAGCTGCGCCGCAATATCGGCAAGTACCTGGGCATCTTTCTGCTTATGTGCGGAAGTATCGCCCTTACGTCGGGCTTTTTGCTCGCGGCGCATTCCATCGGCTGCCTTATCGACGACATGCGCGATGCGTACACGATTGAGGACGGCCGCGTGACCACCTCTTTCGAGGCCACCAAAGACCAGCTCAAGGCAGCCGAGGACGCGGCCGGCGACGTCGGCGGCGTCACGCTCTACAAGAATTTCTCCATCGACGCCATCATCAAAAAGGCGTCCGGCGACGACGGCACCAAGCGCACGCTACGCACCTATGCGCACCGCACCAAGGTCGATATCGCGTCCTACTGTGAGGGCAAGGAGCCCAAGACGGACGATGAGGTGGCCATCGACCGTGTCTTCGCCACCAACAACGACCTCGCCGTGGGCGATAAGGTCGAGCTTGAGGGCCGCACCTACACCATTTGCGGCATCATGACCCAGCCCGATAGCCAAGCGCTGTTCCTCAACAACTCCGACTTTACGATCAATACCGTCACCTACGGTGTTGCCGAGGTCACCGATGCCGGCTTTGCCGCACTTGAGGACGCCGGCGGTGCACCTGCCTACACCTACTCCTTCACCTTTGCCGATCGCGACCTCTCCACTGCGGACCGCATCGATGCGGAGCAAGATATGGTCGAGGCGCTCACCGATGCCGATGCGCGCGTGGATGACCTCATCGATGCCGATTCCAACCAGGGCATTGGCTATGCGCGCGACGACGTGGACGGCGACTCTATGATGTGGATGACGTTGCTCGACATCATCATCGTGATCATGGCGTTTGTCTTTGTGGTCCTTACCGACGCCACCATCGAGGAGGAGAGCGCCATCATCGGCACGCTGCTCGCCAGCGGCTATCGTCGACGCGAGATCGTGCTGCACTACCTTGCGCTTCCCGCTATCGTGGGCGTGGTCGCGGCGCTTTTGGGCACTGCGCTCGGCATAGCGTTCTTTACCGAGCCCATGCGCGGCCTCTATTACGGTTCGTACAGCCTGCCGCCCTTCCAGGTGTACTGGAGCTGGGAGATCTTTGTGAAGTGCGCCGTGGTCCCCGCCGCTGCGCTCATCCTCATCACGCTGGTGGGCCTGCTTCGCAAGATGGGCAAGACGCCGTTGCAGTTCCTTCGTCACGAGGCGAGCGGCAAATCGGGCACCAAGCGCGGCTTGCAGCTGCCGGAGCGCATGGGTTTTGTTTCCCGCTTCCGCCTGCGTATCTTCCTGCGCAACCTGGGCAACTTCGCCACGCTCTTCGTGGGCATTGCGTTTGCCTCGCTGCTGCTGCTCTTTGGCCTGGCGATTCTGCCCACGATGACGCACTACGCGGACAACCTCGAGACGAGCCTGGTCGCCGAGCACCAGTACACGCTCAAGGCGCCGGTGGAGCTCGAGGGTACCGCCGAGGAGCGCGAGCAGTGGTCGGCAATCGAGCGCTTGCAGTCGGTTGACGGCGCGCTGCTTTCCGCCGCCCAGGATGCCGATGATGAGCTCGACGACGCGGCCGATGCGGCGCAGGCGGCGACCGATGCCGCGAGCGCATCTCCGTCTGCCGAGAGCCTGGCCGCGGCGCAGGACGCGCTTGCCAAGGTCCAGGACAAGAAGGATGCGCTCTACGCGCGCCTTGACGATCTTGCCGATGCCCTCGGCCGCAATCGCGACGAGGCTATCGACCTGATCGACAAGGCCTCTAAGATCGACACTGACAACGACGATATCCACCCGGTCAATACGACCGACAACGGCGCGGGCGCAATCGCGCAGGCCGAGAAATATGCCGTTTACCAGCTGCAATACAACCGCGGCGATGGTAATGGCGAGGAGACGATTTCCGTCTACGGCATCTCGCCCGATTCGCGCTACTGGAAAGACCTCAACGTTGGCGATGGGCGCGTCGTCTTTGGCGGCGGTCTGCTCGATAAGTTTGGCTGGAGCGAGGGCCAGAAGGTCACGCTCAGCGACAAGTACGAGGGCGAGCATTATTCTCTTGAGTACGCGGGCAGGGATTGTGCCTGGGGCTCAAAGTCGGACATGAATATCTATATGAGCATCGACGACTTTAACGAGCTGTTCGACAACGATGCCGCCTACTTTAACGGCTATGTGAGCGACGAGAAGCTCGACTTCGATGCGCGCTACTTTGCCGGCGACACCACGCCCGACGACATGCGTGCCGTGGGCGACCAGTTCATCGGCATGATGAGCAAAATGATCGGAATGATGATCGGGCTCGCGGTGTTTATCTTCCTGCTGTTTATGTACCTGCTGACCAAGGCTGTAATCGACCACAGCGCCCGGTCGATCAGCTACATGAAAGTCTTTGGCTATCGCGATAGCGAGATCTCGCACCTGTACATCCGCTCGATTACACTGTGCGTGGCGGCGTCGCTCGTGCTGAGCCTGCCGGTCATTATTGGCTCGCTCACGGCCATCTTCCGCATGATGTTGCTCGCCTACAACGGCAATATCGAGATCTATGTGCCCTGGTGGTCCATGACGGCGTGCGTAGGAATCGGCTTTGCAACCTATCTGGTCGTGGCGCTGCTGCACACGCGCTCCATCAAGCGCGTCAGCCTGGCCGAAGCCCTTAAAGTCCAAGAGTAGTCATTGGGGACGTTCTTAAACGACCAGTCATCGGGGACAGTCTTTGCCGATTCGCCGGCTCGCCGGCCGTGCTGGCAAGGACTGTCCCTAACTGCCGGCAGAGACGATATGAGCAGGACATAAAAACATTGAGAGCCCCTGCTG
>USHA01000078.1 GCA_900554325.1 uncultured Collinsella sp. | reverse complement strand
TGGAGGCCGACGATGGTCTCCTTCTCGCGGTGGGCGTTATCGATGTAGCCAGCGGGGTGGCTCACGATACCCGTGACGGTCTTGGTGTCCATATCGAGGACACCACCCTGCTCGCGCTCCTTAAGCAGCAGGTCGAGAACCTCGCCCCACAGCTCCTTGGTACGCTCGGTCGGACCTACGAGGAACGACTCATCGCCCTCGTAGGGGGTGTAGTTCTTCTGGATGAAGTCTCGGACGTCAACCTCTCCCGTCCAGATACCTTCCTTGAAGCCTTCCCATGCCTCCTGCATTGTGTAACCACGCTCCTAGTTACGTGTAATGCGGCGCTCTCTCACACCGCTGCTTATTGAATTCTTGAATGTTCGGCTTGCACTACCGGCTTCTTCCGTTCTTCACCACACGTTGGTGCAGGAAAAACGTTTGTCCACCTTGGAACTACAACCCAAAACCCAAGATTTCACCCGTTTGAGAAGGATAACATAGCGACCCTCTCCATCTGGGCTGTTATATGTTTCTTTTTTTATATCATAAGGGCGTTTTTTACAAACCCGCAGGAAATGCGAGCGCGAACAACTACCGTTCACCGATTTGTATGTTATTTTTCCTTGCCTTTGTACGACGTTCGCTCTAGCTGTTATGCCAGCTTTAGCAGGGTAAAGTGTCCCAGAGACCCTACAGAAACTGCAGGGCGGCCACGGGATCCCCCGTGGCCGCCCTGTGGTGTAGCTAGTTTTTAGCTTTGATTACCGCTTGGCATTAGGCGGCTGCGGCGGCCTTGTCGGTCGTTGCCTTGCTATCGCCGTTGCCCTGGCCCTCAAAATGCTTGTAGCACCAGCTGGTGACCAGCGGGGTCAAAATAGCCGTAACGATTGCGCAGGCAGCAACCTGTGCCGTAGCCGTCGCGAGCACCGCACCGCCGTACATGGCCCCGTTGACGCTTGCCATGGCAGCAGGCGTGGCCACATTGGCTCCGGCGCAGCTCGAAATGGCCGCACCTGCGACACCCGTACCACCCGTGAGCTTATCGACCGCGATGACGGGAATTGCAAAGATCACCGAGCAGATCACGCCGAGCAGGATGCCGGGAAGACCGCCGTTGATAAGCTGGCCAAAAGTCATGGTCGAGCCCATGGCAAAGAAGACGAGCACGATGATGGCGGAAAGTGCCGGTGCCATCATCTTCTTAAAGCTGGGGAACAGGTTACCCAGAATAATGCCGACGACGATCGGCAGAATGGCGCCCACGAGCGACCAGCCGATCGGGGCCTGGCCGGCAGCGCCGAGCACGATCATCGTGACCGGAGGGCCGACAACCAGCGTGGTGATGGCGACAGCGCCACGCTCAGCCTCGTTGCCCATGGTACCCATCAGCCCAGCGTACATAGCGTTGTTGGCGCCGGTGCAAGCCGCCAGCATCACCATGGCAGAGATGCCAAACAAGTTGTCGTTGAACACATAAAGGATGAGCAGCGACATGGCAACGACCACGATCTGCTTGACGGCGATGATGATGGCGCCGCGGGCAGCGGCGGCAGGAGCGCTCTTAAACGAAATCGTCGTACCGACGATGAGCAAAAAAGCGCCCACGAGCGGGCCAGCGCCCTGCTGGGTCATGCCAAGCGTAAAGCTGCCGAGCGTTTTGAACAGGTCGGGGAATAGCGTGTTGAGCAGACAGCCCAACAGAAGCGGCACCAAGATATTGGCGCCCGGGATGGAGGACATCTTAAAGAACGGCTCCTTTGCCGCCGGCGCCTCCACCGCAGTCGATTCACTCATATATCTCCTTTGGATGCATGCGAATCGTAGCCGCATGCGCCTATATCAGAAAGAAGGCGACGGTCCCGAGTCGCAGGAGCCGTCGCCGAATAATCGTCGCGGAGTATTACCCGTCCAGAACGATGCCACCGTCGCAGTCACCGATCTCGCCGTTCACGAAGCTGGCGAGGTCGGAAGCGAAGAACAGCACCATCTGCGCAGGCTCGCTGGCCTGGGCGGCGCGGCCCAGAGGAATACCGTTGATGATGCGCTGAGAGTTCTCGTCAGAGAGGATCGAGGTCATATCGGTAAGCGTGAGCGACGGGCATACAGCGTTGCAGCGAACGCCAAACTTGCCGCCTTCCTTGGCGACTGCCTTGGTCAGGCCGTTGACACCGGCCTTAGAGCTCGCGTAAGCCGCGGTGCCGAGCAGGCCGCCGCCGATCTTGCCAGCAACAGAGCTCACGTTGACGATAGTGCCGGCATGGGCCGCCTTAAAGTGCGGGTACACGGCGTTCATCATGGTAAAGGTGCCGTTGAGGTTGATGTCGATGGTACGGCGCCACTCGGTGTCATCGATCTCGTCGAACTTCTTGGTGCTGATGACGCCAGCGCAGTTGATCAGGATGTTGGTTTGCGGCAGGTCCGTAAAAATCTGCTCGACGGTCTCGCGCGCCTTGGGCGCATCGGCGACATCGAGCTGATAGAACTTGTTGCCCTCGCCAAGCTCGGCCACAGCGGCCTCGCCCTTAGCAGCGTTCCTTGCGATGAGCGCGACATGTCCGCCGCCCGCGACGATGCCCTTGGCGATCTCGAGGCCAATGCCCTGAGTGCCGCCCGTGACAATCGCGGTCTTGCCCGTGAAGTCAAATGCCATGACTCCATCCCCCTTTATGTAAGGTGTCTCCTTGCGGGAAGTTGGAGCATCGCACGTGGCGATTATATGAGTCCCAGTCGTCATGGTGGTGACAACCCCTCGCCTAACCGCGTGCATGATAGTTCTTTAAAACGCTTCAGCAATTGAATGATTTTAAGTCTTTATGCGCTCTTTATATTGCCCACTGTATGAGGCCCGCGTATGGGGGTATCATCTTTCACCGAAAATAGTTTCTAGTGTTAGGGGTTTTCGGTGGAAGATACCGATTTCCATGAGCTTGGGAGTCAGCTCCTTACCGAGTTTGGCGGCATTCACCAGCGCGTTTCGCGCTTTGTGGACAAAGCTCTCAGCGGCGAGATGGCTGTCATGCGCGCCCTTATGCTCGCTGGCGGTTCGCTCACGCCGAGCGAACTCGCCGATCGCGCCTGGGTCTCGAACGCCCGCATCGCCAATATCCTACGCGCTCTCGAAGCCAAGGGTTGGGTTGAGCGTGAGCACTCAAAGACCGACCGTCGTCGCGTACACGTCATAGTGACCGACAAGGGATTCCAGGATCTCGAAATCAAACGCCGGGAATTCGAGGACCGCACCGCGGCTTTCCTCGAGCAGCTCGGCGAAACAGATACCCAAGAGATGGTGCGCCTTCTTAGACGTGCCAACGAAATTATCGACCGCAATCAAGAAAGGAGAGATGCCGAGTGAGGATTCTCAAGCTCTTTAAAAAGCATATCCTGGCACTGTTCACAGCTATCGTACTCATCGTAATCAGCTGCAACGCCGATCTGGCGCTGCCTACCTATATGAGCGACATCGTCGACGTGGGTGTGCAGCAAGGCGGCATCGCGTCGCCCGTGCCCGACACCATCCGTGCCGAATCGCTCGACGACCTCGAACTCTTTATGAGCACCAAAGACGCCAAGTCTGTGGAGGCCGTGTTTAGCAAGGCGGACAATAACGGCATTCGAACGTACAAGGGCACCGAGGAGGAGCGCGCCGACGGCGGCAAGATTGCCGACATCATGAGTCTGCCCGAGACTGTCGTCCTTTCGTTCAACCAGGGTATTGACGCCAACTCCATGGGCGACATGATGGGCACGTCCGGTGAAAAAGACAACAGCGGCGCCCAGGCCATGCCCACGCCCGAGCAGACGGCGGCGATGACGCCCGAGCAACTCGCCGAGATGCAGCAGAAGGCCGCAGCGGCGCAGAGCATGCAAAAGCAGATTGATGCCGACGGCGGCAAGATCACCATGAAGAGTATGCGCCTAGGTGTCAAGGGCGGTCTGGTAGACCAAAGCAAGCTCGTCGAGGGCGCCAACGATATGGCGGACAAAATGGGCTCCATGTCGGGCTCCATCGTGACCCAACGCGCCGTGAGCTATGTGCAAGACGAGTACAAGGCGCAGGGCATCGACCCCGCCGACGTGCAGAACGCCTACCTGGGCCGCATGGCGACCACGATGTTTGGTCTGTGCCTGATCTCGCTCGTCGCCACCATCCTGACCGGTGCCGTGGCCTCGCGCACCGCCTGCTCCATCGCCCGCGACCTGCGCCGCGAGACCTTCAACAAGGTTATGCACTTCTCGCCGGCCGAGGTGGGCAAGTTTAGCCAGGCCTCGCTCATCACCCGCTGCACCAACGACATTCAGCAGATCCAGATGGCCGCAACCCTGTTTATCCGCATGTGTCTGATGGCCCCCGTCATGGGCATCGTCGCCGTCATGCGCGTCCTGGCCAACCATACCGGCCTAGAGTGGACCATCGCCGTGGCCATCATCGCGGTCTCGGCCGTCGTCGGCGTGCTTATGGGCCTCACCATGCCCAAGTTCAAAAAGATGCAGAGCTTTGTGGACCGTGTGAACCTTACCGCCCGCGAGCTGCTCGACGGCCTTATGCCTATCCGTTCGTTCAACCGCGAAGAGCATGAGCTCGAGCGTTTTGACAAGGCTTCGCTCGACCTGATGACCACACAGCTCTACACCAACCGCGCCATGAGCTTCATGATGCCGCTCATGATGCTCGTCATGAACTGCATCACCGTGCTTATCGTCTGGTTTGGCGCGCAGGGCGTGTCCGACGGCGTGATGCAGGTCGGCAACATGATGGCGTTTATCTCCTACACCATGCAGATCGTCATGGCGTTTATGATCCTCACCATGGTTTCGGTCATCCTGCCCCGTGCCGAGGTCGCAGCCGAGCGCGTGGAAGAGGTCATCACCTGCCCCACGAGCATCAACGACCCTGTCTCGCCCAAACTGCCCGCGGCCAGCGCGCCGCGCGGTGAGCTCACCTTCCGCGACGTGAGCTTCCAGTATCCCGATGCCCGCGCCGATGTCATCAGCGGCGTGAACTTCACCACGCATGCCGGCCAGATGCTCGGCATCATCGGTTCCACGGGTTCGGGCAAGTCCACGCTTGTGCAGCTCATCCCGCGCCTATACGACGTCACCGGCGGCAGCATTTCGCTCGACGGCATCGACGTGCGCGACATGACCCTTTCCGAGCTGCGCCGCCGCATTGGTTACATCCCGCAGCAGGGTCGCCTGTTTTCGGGCACTGTCGAGAGCAACCTCAAGTTTGCGGGCGACATGGTGAGCGATGATGACATGCGCCGGGCCGCGCGCATCTCACAGGCCGAGGACTTTATCGCCGAGCGCGAGGGCGGCTACGACTCCCCCATCAGCCAGGGCGGATCCAATGTTTCTGGTGGTCAGCGCCAGCGCCTGGCCATCGCCCGCGCGTTGGCCAAAAAGCCCGAGGTCGTGGTTTTCGATGATTCGTTTAGCGCCCTCGACTACAAGACCGACGCTCGCTTGCGCGAAGAGCTTGCCAAGAACGTTACCGACGCCGCGCTCGTGGTCGTGGCCCAGCGCATCGCGACCATCATGCACGCCGACCAGATCATCGTGCTCGACGACGGCCACGTAGTGGGCACCGGCACGCACGAGGAGCTGCTGCGCAGCTGCCCGGCGTACCTGGAGATCGCACAGTCGCAGCTTTCCGCCGAGGAGCTGGGGCTTACCCAAGAAGAAATTGCAGCCGTCATGGAAGGAGGCGAGCGCTAATGGCAGACGAGACCAAGACTCAGATTCCCAAGCCCACCCGCCAGCGTGGTCCCATGGGCCGCATGGGCGGCATGCGTCGCGGCGAAAAGGCCAAGGACTTTAAGGGCACCATGAGGCAGCTGCTCGGCTATATCGGCCAGCACAAGATTGCCGTGTTTGCCGCCGTCGCCTTTGCCGTGTGCTCGGTCATCTTTAACATTGTGGGACCCAAGGTGCTCGGCCAGGTTACGACCAAGCTGTTCGAAGGCCTGGTTGCCAAAGTCAACGGTACCGGCGATGTCGACTTTAACTGGATCGCCAAGACGCTCGGCTTTTTGCTCTGCCTGTACCTGGCGAGCTCTATCTGCAGCCTCATCCAGGGCTGGCTCATGACCGGCGTCACGCAAAAGATCTGCTACCGCATGCGCAAGGAGATCGCCGCCAAGATTGCCGTCGTGCCGATGAGCTACTTCAACGGCCACAGCAAGGGCGACGTGCTCAGCCGCATCACCAACGACGTCGATACGCTCGGCCAGTCGCTCAACCAGAGCGTGACGCAGCTCATCACGTCGGTGACGCAGATTATCGGCGTGCTCGTCATGATGCTTTCGATCAGCCTGCCGCTTACCGGCGTCACCGTGCTCACGCTGCCGGCCGCCGCGATTATCTTGACCGTAATGATTCACTTCTCGCAGCCGTACTTCCGCGAGCAACAGCAGGTTCTGGGCGCCGTCAACGGCATTATCGAGGAGGACTTTGCCGGCCAGAACGTCATTCAGGTGTTCGACCGCGCCGAGGCCTCGATCGAAGAGTTCGACCGTCAAAACGACCGTCTCTTTATTAGTGGCTGGCGCTCGCAGTTCCTGTCGGGCCTGATGATGCCGCTTATGAGCCTGGTGGGCAACATGGGCTACGTGGGCGTCGTCGTGGTGGGCGCACAGCTCGCGCTGACCGGCAATGCCACGCCCGGCGACATCCAGAGCTTTATCCAGTACGTTCGCAACTTTACGCAGCCCGTGCAGCAACTGGGCAACGTGAGCAACACGATGCAGTCGATGGCTGCCGCCACCGAGCGCGTCTTTGAGTTCCTGGCCGCGTCCGAGGAGGAGCAGAAGGCCGACGCGCAGATTCCCGAGAAGCGCCCCGGTCACGTGGAGTTCGACCACGTCAAGTTTGGCTACACGCCCGACAAGACCATCATCCACGACTTTAGCTGCGAGGCGCAGCCCGGCCAGACCATCGCCATCGTCGGTCCCACCGGCGCCGGCAAGACCACGCTCATCAAGCTGCTGCAGCGCTTCTACGATGTGGACGACGGCTCGCTGCGTGTCGAGGGCGTCGACGTGCGCGACTGGGACCGCGCGGCGCTGCGCGGCGAGTTTGCCATGGTGCTGCAGGATACCTGGCTGTTTAACGGCACCATCCGCGAAAACATCCGCTACGGACGCCCCGATGCGAGCGATGCCGAAATCGAGGCCGCCGCACGCGCCGCACGCTGCGACCACTTTATCCATACGCTCGCCGGCGGTTACGACTTTATGATCAACGAGGAGGGCACCAACCTGTCGCAGGGTCAGCGCCAGCTCGTGACCATCGCCCGTGCCATTTTGGCCGACCGTCCGGCGCTGATTTTGGACGAGGCGACCTCCAACGTTGACACTCGTACCGAGGAGCTTATTCAGCGTGCCATGGATGCGCTGATGCAAGGCCGCACCAGCTTTGTTATCGCACATCGCCTGTCGACGATTCGCAACGCCGACGTGATCCTAGTAATCCGCGACGGCGACATCGTCGAGAAGGGCACGCACGACGAGTTGCTCGCCCAGGGCGGCTTCTACGCCGACCTGTACAACTCGCAGTTCGACGAAGCGGCGTAAAAACCGGCGGCAAACAACCGCAATGCCAAGAAAACGGGGGCGCAGGACAACCTGCACCCCCGTTTTGTATCCTTCGAGCCTCGAAACGCCTTCCCTGAGACCTCACTGACGGCGCCTTCCAGACCCCGTGGGCAAAAAAGGGCAAATATGAGTACTGTTACCTTTTTAGTAACAGCCAAAACCGCCTCAAATGCCGCTCCCACGGCTTACACGCGTCCCCAAATTGATCAAACAACACCATAGCGGACTTATATGTGTTTGCGTTAATGAACATATTTTGCTGTTATGTCTATTATTTTGCGAAGGCAATATGATACTAAGATAGCAACCGTACTCATATTTGGCATTTTTTGCCCACAGGGTATTTCCTAGGGAACCGACAACAGCCTTAGGGTCCCGCGCGGCGCCGCTCCCTCCCGGCATCCGCCGACGTTTACCCAGATAAAACCTGCCAAAATAAACCTGTCCCTTTTTGGTAGGTTTCGGGGTGGCAAGGGCTTGCACTTTAGCGTGCGACAGCGGATAATGCCGAGCATTCGAGAATACGCTTATTGCTCTTTCTATAGATTGAGGAGGCCCCTATGGCCATGGAATTCAAACGCAGGCTGCCGATCCCCATGGAGATCCGCGAGGAAATGCCGCTTTCTGCCGAGCTTACCGCCAAAAAGCAGGCATTTGACGCCGAGGTCGCCAAAGTCTTTACCGGCGAGGACGCACGTAAGGTGCTCATCATCGGCCCGTGCTCTGCCGACCGCGAGGATTCGGTGCTCGAGTACATGAACCGACTGGCCAAGACCGCCGAGGAGGTCAAGGACAAGCTCATCGTCATTCCGCGCGTCTACACCAATAAGCCGCGCACCAAGGGCACCGGCTACAAGGGTCTTCTGCACAACCCCAACCCCGAGGCTCCCGACGACCTGCTCGAGGGCGTCAAGGCCATCCGCCACATGCACCTGCGCGTCATCGAGGAGACCGGCTTCTTTACCGCCGATGAGATGCTCTATCCGTCCAACTACCAATACCTCGTTGACCTGCTGAGCTATGTTGCCGTGGGCGCACGCTCGGTCGAAAACCAGGAGCATCGCCTGGTGTCGAGCGGCATTTCGGTACCCGTCGGCATGAAGAATCCCACTGCCGGCTCTACCACCGTTATGCTCAACTCCATTTACGCCGCCCAGGCGCACCAGAGCTTCATCTTCCGCAACTGGGAGGTCGAGTGCGACGGCAATCCGCTCGCGCACGCCGTTATGCGTGGCTACATCGGTCTCGATGGGCGCACCTACCCCAACTACCACTACGAACACCTGGAACGTCTGGCCGAGCGCTATACCGAGCACGCCGGCTATGCCAATCCGGCGGCGGTCATCGACTGCAACCACGACAACTCGGGCAAGCGTCCGCTGGAGCAGTATCGCATTTGCAAGGAGGTACTCGACAGCTGCCGCCGCAACGAGTCCATCTCCAAGCTGGTCAAGGGCTTTATGATCGAGTCCTACCTGGAGGACGGCAACCAGCCGGTCGACGGCGGTGTCTTTGGCAAGTCGATCACCGACCCGTGCCTGGGCTGGGAAAAGACCGACTACCTCATCCACGAAATCGCGGAACGTATTTAGTTACGCGGTTTTACCAAACCGCGTAACGGCTCGACGCTGCAAACCCGCCAGGGCGGCAATCTGCCTTTCAACTTCGGCGGCATGATCAAAAGATCGATGCCGCCTCGTTTCAAGGCACCTTGCTCGCTCTGGCGGGTTTTCGCTGACGTTTTTTCGACCTGCATTGTTGCCAAGGTTGGCACCAATGACTAATGCGGTAACTAGCTACGTCGGTCCGCTTGACCGGCTGGGTTTCCGAGGTGCCCCAGGTCGCCGCGAGAGAGGAGCGAAGCGTACTTTGGTACGCGAGCGACGGTTTGAGCGGCGAGATGGGGTGCCTCGGGAAGCCGGACGATTAAGCGGACGGTTCCTGCTGCGTAATGCAGTGGATATTTCCACCACCGAAGACGACCTGCTCGGACTGAACGCCGACGCACTTGTAGACGCCCTCGCCCCAGACCTCGTCGTAGATCTTCTGGAGCGTGTCAACGGCAAGCTGATCGTTCTCGTCGCCGTACTGCGGGACGATAACGCCGTGGTTGGTGACCAGGTAGTTCATGTAGGAGGCGATCAGCGGCTCGTCGGCGACGCGCGGCTCGGCGT
>USHA01000077.1 GCA_900554325.1 uncultured Collinsella sp. | reverse complement strand
GTTTCAGACCAGTCTTTTAGCCCCGTCCCATTTTACCTACCCTACATCAGCCCGCTCAGGGCGATGTCGACGGCTTCGTTGAGGTCGTCGGTGATGTGGACAAGGTCTGGATCGAGTGGGCTGATCATGCCGGCATCCATCACCGGGCCGTTGAGCCAGTCGAACAGGCCCCTCGCGGTACCCACTGGACAAAAAATGGCAAATATGAGTACCGCCACCAAATTAGTAGCAGCAAAATCTCGCCGGAATTGATCATTTCGATCAATTCCACGTCTTGCCAAGGCTCAAAATTCCGTGTTTAGTGGGTTAGATATATAGAATAATGTGGAATTGGTATTCTATTCTTACCAAATGTTATGAGACTACATTAACAACAGTACTCATATTTGACGTTATTTGACCACGGAGTCATTCGAGGACCCCTCCCCACGCCGCCAACACGCCCCATAGCCGCCAAAACACCTTTAACAACAGCCGCCGCACGTTTTGGCACCGGCTAATTGCCACTCACGGATCGGTACCCCACTATTACCGAACCAAAATCGAAGTCGCATATCTCATAAAGCTGAAATGACGTACCCTCATCCCAATGAACGCTGACAAGAATGGCATTCAAATGAGCAACGCCGTGCATCAATACGCCCTTTTCGGGAACGCCTTATTCAAACTCAATAAAACGGTTGTCCACGCTTCAGATCCGCGTAAGCAGATCGTAATCTGTAGCAACGGTCCAGACATCCGTTACGCAACACTCGAAGAATGGGACAAAGCCGGCAAATCTTTCGGCGAACGTGCACAGACCGAGGGCATCGTTACCAGCGCGAGCCCAGCGCGCGACAAACTCGAGCTCTTTCGCAATCTTTTTACCGGCCGCAAAGATGTGCACGCTCACGGGTATCGCAGAAAAGACGGGGGCATCGGCTATACACCCGCCTGCGCAAATGAGTGGAAGCCAGGCATTTGCCCCAAAGCAAACCATCACAGAATTAAATGCGCTGAATGTCGCAGCCGCACATTCCTTGAGCTGAACGATGCCGCCATTATCGCCCATTTCAAAGGCAGCGACGACAGGCTCCGGGACGTCATAGGTCAATATGTTCTCGACAAAGACTGCAACACAAATGTCCTTGTCATTGATTTTGACAAAGCCGATTGGAAAGAAGCGACAAACGCTATCAGGCTTGTCGTAAAAAACCATGGAATTAACGCTGCGGTCGAGCGATCAAGGTCAGGCAACGGCGCGCATATCTGGTTTTTCTTCCTAGAACCTATAAACGCAAAGACAGCACGAGATTTCGGTAGCTGCCTTATCGCCGAAGCAGCGGCACTCAACAAGACAATCACCTTCGAAGCCTTTGACCGAATGATACCCGCGCAGTCCACCATTCCTGAAGGCGGCTTTGGAAATCTCATTGCGCTGCCCTTTCAGGGAAAAGCGCAGCGGGAAGGAAACAGCGTATTTGTTGACGAACGATTCGAGCCCTTTCCCGACCAATGGCTTTACCTTTCGCAAATCCAACTAATCTCGCGTGCGACGGTGGATCGTCTGATCGAGGACACCAAAAACAAACCGCTTGGAATAGCAACAGCTGCAGCGACAAACAAAACCAGGCGCAATGTCCAAAAGCCACGAAAGCGGCTCCCGCTCACGCCACGAGACTTCCCCTCGAACCTGCTCGTCACACAAGCCGATATGCTCTACATCCCCGAAAAGTCTCTGAGCCCGGCAGCTCAAATGGAAATCCGCAGGCTTGCGACATTTGCCAACCCGGAGTTCTTCCGTGCGCAATCTATGCATCAATCAGTATTCGGCAAACCGCGACTCATAGACCTCAGCGAACTTAGAGATGGCCGCGTCGCGATTCCCAGAGGCTGCAAAGCCCAACTTGAGCAGCTGATTCAAGAAGCCCACGTTACTGCCCATTATTCAGACGAACGTAGCACAGGCAATCCAATTGAGATGGCATTCAAAGGGACCCTTCATCCCGAACAGCAAATTGCCGCCGACCAGATGCTTGAATACGAAGACGGAATCATGTCTGCGCCAACGGGCTTCGGTAAAACCGTCATCGGAGCTTATCTTATTGCCGCCGTTGGTCTTCCGGCGCTCGTCATTGTTCCAAAGACCGCGCTCATAGCCCAATGGAAATCGCAGCTCGAACGATTTCTCGACATTACGGACACCAGAGAGCCGGTCCGAACGCCAAAAGGACGAATCAGCAAAAAGCAACCTCCCCTTATTGGACAAATCGGAGGGGGCAAAACCGCCGTCAGCGGCCTTATCGACGTCGCTTCCTTTCAGTCGCTATCTGGCAAAGACTCCCAAACCGGGGAGCCGATAGTTAAGAACCTTGTTCGTAATTACGGCCTCATTATCTGCGACGAATGCCACCATGCTGCCGCGCCACAGCTCGAGCTCGTCCTCAAGTCCGCTCCAGCCAAATATATATATGGCCTCTCCGCGACACCCGAGCGCTCCGACGGACTCACGCGGGCGCTCTCGATGCTCTGCGGCCCGCTTCGCTATGTCATCGATCCAAAAACGCAGGCAATTCAGCAGGGCATCCAGCGCATCGTTCGACCGAGATTTACCGGCATTCGGCTATCCGCCTACGAGCCGGATGCAAGCTTCAATCAGATTCTCGATATGCTGTGTGCACATGCGGCAAGAAACGAATTGATTGTCGATGACGCCCTCGAAGCAGCGTCAAACGGTCGACATCCGCTCATACTATCCAAAAGGAAAAAGCATGCTGAGGAACTGTTCAGGTTGCTTAATGATCGCAGACACGAGCCCATACTCTTAACCGGAGAAATCGGCGCCAAAGAAAGAAAAGCGATACTGAACAGTCTTCCCGGCTTTGAGCATGAACATCGAATCATCGTCGCCACCGAAAGCCTTCTGAGCGAGGGCTTCGATCTGTCCTACCTTGACACCCTTTTCATTGCCACGCCGATATCTTGGGACGGAAGCGTAACGCAGCAGGTGGGCAGACTGCATAGAAGCCACGAGGGCAAGCAACAGGTTGAGATATTCGACTACATTGACCTGTCGATACCCATGCTCGCCCGCATGTACCAGAAAAGACTCAAGACGTACGCCAAGTTGGGGTACGAAATTTATTCAGCAGAGGACAGCGAGCAACCCGATTACAACATTCTCATAGAGCCGGCAAACGCTATTGAGGCATTAATTAAAGACATCACCGGTGCCACAAAGAGTGCCTTCATAGCCGCATCCTACGCATCCGCCGCATGCCTCACGAAACTCACCACCACACTCGCAGGCGCAGCCGCCCGTGGGATTACCCTTGAGGTTTATGTTGCCTCACCTCCGCGCGATGACGCGAAAGCGATTTTTGCCGAGATGAACGTCGACTATTCCGTCAAGGCCAAAGGGCGGCTGTGCGCGGCCGTGATTGACGAGGAAACTGTCTGGTACGGGACTATCCCGCTGCTGGCATTCCCCAAGAAAGAAGACCGCAGCATCCGTTTCAAAAGCAACGAAGTCGCCGCTGAGTTTTTGAGCGAAATCCAGCAATGAGGAGAACCGGGGGCCGCAGCAGCGAACGGGGCGCCCACATCAGTTGCGGTGAAATAGGGACTGTTTTTGGCCAATCGACCGCAAATCAATCCCTATTCCACCGCAACTTGGAAATCGGCGATCAGCCCAGCGGACCCTGAAACAGCTCCTGATAAGTGCCCATTCTCACCAGCCTAATCACTGGGTTAGTCTTATGGGGAAGATAAAGAACGACCACATCGACCAAGCCATCGGATAGGTGGAAATCGATGTGGCCGTTGTAGTTTCCGCCCGGGTTTGAGAGCTCGTGGGCGCCATACTCCGCCGGAAGTGACCCATGAGCCACAAGCTCCGCAACCGCCGCTTTAAACTCACTTTTTAGCTGCGGATGCATGCGCATCGTTCGTTTGTAGTCCACCTTAAATTGAGCCTCGACTTTAATCTCGAACATCGCTATTCCTCATCGAGGAATGACATAAGCTCATCAGCGTTATTGAATGACAGGCTATCGTCCGGCAAAATCCCCAACTCATGAGCCTCGGCGATCACCATGGCACGCCTCGTCGCCTCGTTGGGCACCTCCGCCCTTCCTACAATCTCAAAAGGAATCTTTCGCTGATTTACCAGCTGCCGAACGGCAAGATTGAGATAGGAATTGAGGCTGAGGCCGACCGAATCCAAGAACTCAGTCGCCTGCTCCTTGAGCCCCTCTTCGATTCGAACCGTCGTAGGCTTAACTGTTGCTGTAGACATTTGCGACCTCCTCGCCCTCGTCTTTTACACCAGTATACCCAATATAAATGGCAATCTGATGTTAGATAACATCAGATTGCCATGCGTATTCATGTCGCGTGAGCACGATTGATCTACATCAGCCCGCTCAGGGCAATGTCGACGGCCTCGTTGAGGTCGTCGGTGATGTGCACGAGCTCGGGATCGAGCGGGCTAATCATGCCGGCATCCAGCACCGGACCGTTAAGCCAGTCGAATAGGCCCTGCCAGTACTCGCTGCCTACCAGCACAAGCGGCATGCGCTTGACCTTGTGCGTTTGCACCAGCGTGAGCACCTCGAACATCTCGTCGAGCGTACCAAAACCACCGGGAAACACAATGGCACCCGAGCTGTATTTGACGAACATGGTCTTGCGCACAAAGAAGTAGCGGAAGTCCATACCGAGGTTCACATATTTGTTGAGCCCCTGCTCGTGCGGCAATTCAATGCCCAGGCCAACTGACTTGCCGTTGACACTCGCCGCTCCCCTGTTGGCCGCTTCCATGATGCCGGGGCCGCCACCGGTGATAACCGCCACGCCGCGCTGAGCAATCTTACGGCCGACGGTGCGCGCCGCCTTGTAGGCCGGGTCCGTCTTGGGCGTGCGGGCGCTGCCGAAGATGGTCACTGCGGGTCCGAGCTCGGCCAGCGCGCCAAAACCATCGACAAACTCGGCCTGGATGCGCAGCACGCGCCACGGATCGGCATGCAGCCAGTCGGTCGACTCCTCGGGCGCCAGCAGGTTGGCGTAGGTGTTGTCCTTAGGAATCATGGGGCCGCGCATGACCACGGGGCCGCGGCGGTACGTCTCGTCGTAGGCAGGCTCGCCCTCGACGTTCTCATTCTTAATCATGGGTACTCCTATCGAGAAAAAGAAAAGCGGGCGGGGTCGACGCCATGCGCCAAACACCCGCCCGAACATCAACTATTCGGTATGGTACCCACGATGCATCAAGTGCTTGCAAGCTATCGGTCAGCGGTCGCGCAGCCGGTGTCAGCAAATGTGACGAGCGGTTGCCGCTCAGCCTTTGCCATTGCCCACGCTCTGCAAGCGTGTCTGTCGCCCTTAGTAATCCACCGCCGCAGGGCTGTTCATCCAGTCGCTCACAAACGCGCCGTAGCGGCCCTCGATAATGGCCTGGCGGGCACGCTGCATAAGGTTGAGCAGGTAGTAGATGTTGTGCATCGAAAGCAGAATGCCGCCGAGCATCTCCTTCTGCGTGACCATGTGACGGATGAGCGCGCGGCTGTAGCCGCCCGTGCACACCGGGCAGGTGCAGGTGGGGTCGATGGGGCCGTCGTCGTGCGCAAAGCGCGCGTTGCGGAAGTTAAGGCGACCCTCGCTGGAGAACGCCGTACCCATGCGGCCCGTACGCGTCGGCAGCACGCAGTCGAACATGTCGATACCCACGCCCACACCGCGCACGAGGGTGGTGGGGTTGCCGACGCCCATCAGGTAGCGCGGCTTGTGCTTGGGCATGTACTCGCTTACGAGCGGTGCCAGGGTCTCGAACATGGTCTCGTGGTCCTCGCCCACCGAGTAGCCGCCAATGCCGTAACCGGGGAAGTCGCCGCACTCCTCCAGATGGCGCAGCGAGCGCAGGCGCAGATCTAGGTGCATGCCGCCCTGAACAATGCCAAAGAGCGCCTGGTCGTCGCGGTTATGCGCCTTATAGCAGCGCTCGGCCCACATACTCGACAGCTCAACGGCGCGCTCGACATAGGCACGCGTGGCGGGATAGCCGGGGCATTGATCGAGCTGCATGCAGATGTCGGAGCCGAGCTTCATGGCGATTTCCATGTTGTCCTCGGGCGTCCAGAATACGTGGCGACCGTCGTAATCGTTGACGATAAAGCGCACACCCTCGTCGGTGAGCTTGACGGCGTCGTTATGGCTGAACACCTGGAAGCCGCCCGAGTCGGTAAGAATGGGGCCATGCCAGTTCATAAACTTGTGCAGTCCGCCCAGCTCGGCGATGGTGTCCTCGCCGGGACGCATGGACAGGTGATAGGTGTTGGCAAGCACGATCTGGGCGCCGAGCTGTTTAACGGTCTCGGTAGGAATGCCCTTGACGTTTGCCTTGGTGCCCACGGGCATAAAGATTGGCGTCTCGATGTCGCCGTGCGGGGTGTGCAGCACGCCGGCACGCGCATGCGTCGTCGGGTCCTCTGCGATCAGGTCGAATTTAAAAAGGCTCTGGTCCATAAACTGGAACTCCTTGGTTGCGGTTCATACGCAAACCATTATACGGGCAACCCGCAAAGAGCACCGACTCGACAGAAACTGATGCATTAAACGACTAGTTGTTGGGGACACTCTTCAGCGCCATCTTGCAAAGGAGTGCCCCAATCTGCCGGCACTTAGGGACTGTCCCCAAGTGCCGGCAAGAGTGTCCCTTATGACTAGTCATTTAAGAACGTCCCCAACGACTACGAGATCATCTCCAACAGCCAAGGCAACGCCGATGCTCTGGCGACGTCAGCGAGCGGTCGCCCTGGTGACCGCGCAGCGTCGAGCCGTTACGCGGTTTGGAAAAACCGCGTAACCCCTAAGGACGCTGGCCCATGCCACCCTCGAGGGTGACGGTCTCGCCGTTCATGTACTTAAAGTCGGGACCGCAGAGCTGAACGACAACGCGGCCGATTTCCTTCTCGACGTCGCCGTAGTGACCCGCCGGCGGCATGTGGACGTTGGCCTTGAACGCCTCGGGATAGGCATCTTGGAAGTTCTCGAGCGCAGCGGTCCAAGCAAGCGGGCAAACGATATTGACGTTGATGCCGTCCTTGCCCCACTCGTTGGCGGCAACGCGGGTCAGGCCGCGGATGCCCTCCTTGGCGGCAGCATAGCTGCACTGGCCATAGTTGCCAAACAGGCCGGCGCCCGAGGCAAAGTTGACCACGGAGCCCTTGGTCTCCTTCAGGTGCGGATAGGCCTTCTGCATGTACAGATAGGTAGCATACAGACCGGAGTAAATGGCCAGGTTAAACTGGTCCATGGTGTGATCGGCGATGGTCACGCCCGAGGCGCTGGCCTGAGCATTGTTGACGACGGCGTCGATGCGGCCGAACTCCTCAATGGCCTTGTCGATGACGTTCTGGACGACGGCCTCGTTGTCCTGGCCAGCCGAGACATCGGCCTGAACAGGCAGAACCTTGACGCCGTGCTCGGCCTCGAGGGATTCCTTGGCAGCCTCGAGCTTGGCGACGTTGCGGCCGGTGATGACGAGGTTCGCGCCCTCCTTGGCAAATGCGATATCGATGCCGTAGCCGATGGAACCAGCGGAGCCGTCCTTAAGCGTGGCCTTGCCGCCGCCGGTGACGATCACGGTCTTACCAGTGAAAAGTCCCATACAAAGTCCTTTCAAATCGCGACGGGCACGCCCGCCGACTGCGCGTACCCAACTTCACGCGCCAAAAGCTGAGATGCAACTTTAGCGTGTTCAAGCGAAAATAAAAGACCGCGGTAGGCGAACGGCACCACGTCGTTCGGCGAAGGGATTGTCAAGTACAAACTGGATAAAACGGCCGAGTTATTGTTATCAAATCGAGCCATCGAACACGTTTTGAAACTTTGCTGCGGCGCGTGGGATGTCGGCGCGAAACTTTATCATAGGGTGACAAACAACGATGAGGAGCACATGCCTATGACAGACGAGCTGGACCCCCAGACTCAACAGCATATTGATGATTCCGCAGACGTCATCGCAGATACTGACGTTGTAACCTGCGATGGTATCGACATCGACGACCCCATCTTGGACGAAAGCACTACGGCGGAAACCCCTGCCGCAGAAAACGCCGATGAGCAAAACGACGATGCGCCCGCTCAGGACGACGCCCCTGTACAGGACGACGTCCCGCAAGCAGCGGGCCCCATCGAGGTCTCTTCGGAAGAAGAGCTCGATGCCGTCATGGACTCCATGATGGATGCTGTCAAAGCGATGAAAGACGCCGTGGCCGATGCCGATATTGATGCCGAAGAAGAGGAGGCCGCCGAGGCGGCCTCGACCTTTGTGCCCGGCGAGACTCCGGTTGCCGACCAAGGCAGTACCATGCCCTCGTTTCTGCAGCTCGAACATCCCACGATTGGCGCCGATGCGGTCGATCCGCACGCAGCAGGCTTTTCTGTGATCGAGGGCGGTACCGGCAATATCGCCGTGCCGCAGGCTGCCGATGCGGACGCTGTCGACACCGCTCGCCCGATCGCCCCGCACTCCCCCGACGCGAACCGCGATCTGGGGACCGCTGTCTCGAACACCGCGAACGCCGTGGGCACCTTTATTGCCCAGGGCGCCTCGGCCATGCGCGAGATGAACGCCGCGAAAAAGGCACTTGCCGATGCCCGCGCCCACCTGGCCGAACTTGAGCAGCGCATTGTCGATCAGGCCGAGGAGCTCGAGACGCGCCAGGATATCGCAGGCCGCTACGACCAGATCGTCGCCGACCAGCGTCAGGCGATCGCCACAGCGCAAAAGACCGCTGCGGCAGCCGAGATTGACCGTGATGCCCACGCCGCCAAAGCGACAGAGCTCAAGAGTCAGCTCGAACAAATGAAGACAGAGGATGACGCGACTGAGCTCCGCCTGAAGGCCGCGCTCGACGCCGTGGAGGCCCGCGAGGCAAGCTCGCGCGAGACCGGCAACCGCCTCGTTCGACGTCTTGAGGATTCCAAGCGCATCCGCGACAAGGTGCAGGCCGAGCGAGACGCCGGCATTGCCGCCGCACAACAAACCGTCGACGCCACGCGCGCCCAGCTCGAGACGCTGCGTCATGAGTATGCCGAGCTGCAACGCAATCCCTCGGCAAATCCCGCCAACTATACGGTGCGCACCAGCGAGCTCTCGATGCAGATCTCCGACACGGCAGATGCCCTGCGTAAAGCCGAAGAAGATGTCCCGCGCATCACCGCCGACCTTGAGCACTCGCTTGCCGCAGCCGAGCAGGCCGTCGAGCAGGCTCAAGCCCCCATTGCCGAAGCCAAACGCGCGCACCAAGCCGTGACGACTGAGGCTGATGCCGCGCGCGACGAGCTGCAGACGGCGAAAACTGCCGCCACGACGCGCCAGCGCGAACTGCGCGAGAAGATCGCCGCCGAGGACAAGGCACGCCGCGACCAAGAGCAAAGCATCGCCAACGCCCAAGCAGATGCCGCACATGCACAGTCGATCATCGAGCAGGCGACCGAGGTGCATGACCATCCAGAGATCACTGAGTCGCTTGCAGGATCCTTGGCCCGAGACAAAGCCGAACACGCCGAGACCGAGCGAGAAGTCGCCCAGCTCGAGGCCACCGAGGACGCGGTGCGCGAGCGTACCCGCGACTCACGCATCAAATTCACCGGCGCCATCGTCTGCATCGTCGCCGTGATTCTGGCAATCATCCTGATCTGGCTGTTCGCGAGCAAGTAAACCAGCTGCCAAAAAACGCCTCAACTCAGTTGCGGTGAGAAAGTTTCTGTTTAGCCCCAAAAAGGCCAATTCAAGAACTATCTCACCGCAACTTATTTAGATCGACGCAAGGCAACCTATCCCTCTTGCACCGATCTCTTGACATAAGGACTGTCCCCAGGTGCCGGCACAGACGATATGAGCAGGACATAAAAACATTGAGAGCCCCTGCTGCAT
>USHA01000076.1 GCA_900554325.1 uncultured Collinsella sp. | reverse complement strand
AGCTGCGGGAATGGCCTATTTGCCTAATGTGTTCGGCTGAGATCGGAAATCAACCACTAGTCATTGCGGACGTCCCCAATGACTGCATGAAAGCGCCCCCAAACGGATGTGCTTGAGGGCGCTTCTTGCTTGCGAGGTTAAGACTCAATATAGTCCTTCAGCTTGCTACTGCGGCTGGGGTGGCGGAGCTTGGCCAGGGTCTTGGACTCGATCTGGCGGATACGCTCGCGCGTGACGCCAAACTCGCGGCCGACTTCCTCGAGCGTACGGGGATGTCCGTCGACAAGGCCAAAGCGCAGCTCGATAACCTTGCGCTCGCGATCGGCAAGCGAATCGAGCACCTGGGTGAGCTGCTCCTGCAGCATGGAGAAGCTGGCGGCATCGGGCGGAACGATAGCCTGGGAGTCCTCGATAAAGTCGCCCAGCTGAGAATCCTCTTCCTCGCCGATAGGGGTCTCGAGCGACACGGGCTCCTGCGAAATCTTCTGGATCTCGCGGACGCGATCGGCACTCATGTCCATCTCGGCACCGATCTCCTCGGGGGTCGGGTCGCGACCCAGGTCCTGGAGAAGCTGGCGCTGCACGCGGACGAGTTTGTTGATGGTCTCGACCATGTGCACGGGAATACGGATGGTACGGGCCTGGTCGGCAATCGCACGCGTGATGGCCTGACGGATCCACCACGTGGCGTACGTGGAGAACTTAAAGCCCTTCTGGTAGTCGAACTTCTCGACGGCGCGGATCAGACCGAGGTTGCCCTCCTGGATCAGATCCAGGAACAGCATGCCGCGACCGACGTAGCGCTTGGCGATGGAGACGACCAGACGCAGGTTGGCGCTGATGAGCGCCTGCTTGGCCTCGAGACCGACGTTCTCGATACGGGTCAGGCGACGCATCTCGGCGCGGGTAAGCTCGATCTCGCCCGCCTCGGCGGCCTCGAGCTTCTCGGTGGCGTCAAGGCCGGCCTCGATCTTCATGGCCAGATCGACCTCTTCGGAAGCGGTCAGCAGGTCGACCTTACCGATCTCCTTAAGGTACATACGAACCGGGTCGCCGGTCAGCATCACCGTGGAGGCATCGATGCCACGCACGCGCGAACGCGAACGGGACGTGCGCACGGTGCGCTTCTTCTTGCTCTTGGAAGAACCCATCTCGGCATCGGCCTGACGGGCCATCTTAAGCTCATGATCGTCGAGCGAGCCGGAATCGTGCTCGTCGTCATCGAAATCGTCGGTATCGCTATCGTTATCGTCATCGTCGACGTCCATGGGGGCGTCGTCGTTTCCGCTCGCGGAGATAATCTGGATGCCGCTGTTGCGCAGCGCGGAATACACCGCATTGAGCTGCTCGTCAGACACATCGATATCCTTCAGGGCGACCTGAATCTCGTCCTCGGTTACCGAAGTCCTGTTTGAGCCGTTGCCCATGAGCTTTGCAACGTAGGATTCCAGCCCAGTACCCGTGCTCTCACTCTTTTTTGGCACAGATTCTCCCTTCATAGTCCACAGGATTCATTACTTTAGCACACACATTGACGTCTATACCCAAAATTCAGACTGGATATAGGCGCAAATACGCTGGTTGACCACAACATCTAGGCCTGGTCGGCGCCCGCAGTCTCCAAACCGATCAAACGGAACGGATCGGCCACGCCGCCGATCGACTTTTGGAGCTCGCGCTGGCGCTGAGAATCTTGCATCGCTTGCATCGTCAGCACACGGCGTGCCTCATCGTCGAGCGATCGGTCCTGGCGAAGCTTGGCCTGTGCGGCGCGCATGCGGCGCTTGATGGTGTAGAGCTCGAGGGTGTCGAGCATAAACACGATGTTCGTCTCGGTGGGGTGCTTACTCGTCGACGAAATGCGCCCGGCGCTGACAAGCGACGCTGCCTCGGGACACACCGCGCGCGCCGCATCCATGCACGCCGTGGGGTCGGTGCCCGGCGGCGTCGCGAGCACGGCCCATGCGATGGACTCGTGGCGCGGATCTACCCACTCGATCGAGCAGATGCGGTCGGCATACGTGCGGAACAGGTCGGGATAGCTCGTGAGCATCGTCAGCAGCTCGCGCTCCCCCGCCAAAGACTTTCGTTCCAGGTCGGTCAGCACGATCGGCATCGTCGGTGCCGCAGACGCGTCCGTTGCACCGGCAACCGGCGCCGCGCCATCCATGCCAACCGGCACATCGATCGGAGGCATGTCGTCGACGACCTCGACCGGCGCGGCCCCATAGGCCTCGAGCGGCACATAGTCGTACGGCTCTTCCTCGACCGGTGTGGACACCGGCGGCGTCGCACCCGACGCCCAGGCACCGCGAGACGCCCCCTGCGAACCAGACGCCCGACCGCCTGCGCTGCCTGCACGCTCGGTTTGCGCCCGCTGGCGCTCGTAGTTCTGCTCGCGACGACGCTCGGCGTCCTCGCGCTTGGCAACATCGCGAAACACACGGCCCGAGCTCGAACGCACCGTCTCCAAGTCCAACCCCAGCAGGTCGGCAATCTGGATAAAGTACGTATCGATCATGTAGCTATTGCGCAGCGGATAGATGAGCGTCAGCGCATCCTCGAGCGCCTTGGCACGACCGCCCGGCGTGGAAATGTCGCTCGACTCCTGCAGTGAGCGGTACACAAAGTCCATGAGGGGCTCGGCGGCGTCGATACGCGCCTGCAACGCCTCGCCACCATGCGCGGTGATGAACTCCATGGGGTCGTTGCCGTCGGGAAGCACCACGCAGCGCAGGTCCATCGAATCCTGCTCGATAAACTGAATCGCGCGGCGCGCGGCCTTTTGACCGGCAGCGTCGCCATCGAACATATATACAATGCGCTTGGCAAAGCGGGTGAGCGTCTTTACATGATGTTCCGTCAACGCCGTACCCAGCGTGGCGACGACGTTTTTGATCCCCGCCTCCCAGCAGGCGATACAGTCGGTATATCCCTCCACCACGATGGCGGTATCCTGCGCGACGATAAACTCCTTAGCCCAGTTAAAGCCGTAGAGGTTTCGCTTTTTATGGAACACGCTCGTCTCGGCGGTGTTGAGGTACTTAGGCTGGCCATCGCCCATAATGCGCCCGCCAAAGGCGATGTTATGACCCTGCTCATCAAAGATGGGAAACATCACGCGGTCGTAAAAACGGTCGGCAAGCTGCCCGCGCCCACGGCTCACGGCCACGTTGGCATCGATCATTTCCTGCGGGGTAAAGCCTGCCTGCGACAGATGCGAAACCAGCGCGTTGCGACCCGGCGCAAAACCCAGGCAGTAGCGGCGGCAGACGTCGCCGCCCATACCGCGGCTGGCGAAATACTCGCGCGGACGGCTGTCCTTACCGCGCATGAGCATGGTGTGGTAGAACTGGGCGGTCTCGGCGCACAGGTCGTAGATGCGGGCACGCTTGGTGCCGCGCTCGCGATAGGCGCCGGTATCGTGCAGCTCAATGCCGGCACGGTCGGCCAGGTAGCGAATCGACTCAGGGAAGCTCAGGTTCTCGCGCTTCATGATGTAGGTGAAGACGTCGCCGCCCTCGCCACAGCCAAAGCAGTGCCACACCTGCGTGGCGGGGATAATATGAAACGACGGGGTCTTTTCGCCATGGAAGGGGCAGCAACCCCAAAACTCATGACCGCGGGGCTTGAGCTCAACCGTTTCCTGCACAATGGCAACCAGATCGGACGCAGCGCGCACCTGGTCTTTTTCCTCATCGCTAATCACGGATGCTCACCCCCTGCTCACCCAAATGATGACGGATATCGTCAATATTGCCCTCGACGGTCGCGATAAGCTCGTCCAGCGAATCGAACACACGCGACGGGCGCAGCCAGCGCGTAAACGCCAGCGAAACGGAAGCGCCGTACAGGTCGCCCGTATAACCAATTAAGTTAGTCTCAAGATGCGCAGATGCTGCATCGTCAGCATACGTTGGCGGCAGGCCGGCGTTCACGGCAGCGGGCCACACGGTGTCATCGACGAGCACCATGCCCTCATACACGCCATCGGCAGGCACCTGAATGCCGTCGGGAACTTGCAGGTTTGCCGTGGGAAAGCCCATGCCAGAACCTTCGTGACGGCCGCGAATAACACCGCCACGCACCATATACGGGCGGCCGAGCAACTCAGCAGCCAGCTCCACATGGCCCTGTCCGAGCTCATGACGAATGCGGGTGGCGCAAATGGCCTCACCGCCCTCGCAAAGCAAGCCGTGACCATACACGTCAACGCCGTGTTCGGCACCCCAGGCGCGCATCTCGGCAACACCAGATGCACCGCCACGGCCCAGCCTAAAGTCGCTGCCAACGCGAATCGAGCGAATGTCGACCAGACGCGACACCAGCGAGAGAAAATCAACATGGTCAAGCGCCGCAACCTCAGGCGTAAAGGGAACGGCCACCACCGCATCGACCCCGGTTTGAGCCAGGGCATGCAGACGGTCGGCCGTCGTCATCAATTTTTGAGCGGGCGAAGGGCTCACCACGACGTCCGGGTCGGGATCGAAGGTGACCACGACCGCCTTGCAGCCATGGGCACGGGCATCGCGGACAAGCGCCGCAATGAGCTCCTGGTGTCCACGGTGCACGCCATCGAACACGCCAATGGCGATCGAGGCAGCACCCAGGTGCTCACACTTATCAAACGCATCGGCAATAACGATGCGAGCCTCGTCCGACTCGCCCGCGAAAAAGATACGCGCGAGCTCGCGAGCGGACAACATCATCGAACACCGCCGATTGCCTGCGGAAAAACGTGCTCCATGACAAAGCGGCCACCCTCAATGCGGGCGAGCGCCTTGAGTCCCCCATCGAGCACCAACGCAAACGGCGCCTTCGAGGCATCGAAATCGGAAAGCGCACGCTCAACGGGAATGCGTCGGCCGCAGAGCAGGTCGTCGGCAAGATTGCCCGGCAAGTCAACACGTGTGGCGCCCAGGGCCGCAATGGGATCCAGGGCAAAGCCAGCCGCGGACTCGGGAGAAAGCTCCTCGACCGCATGACAGGCGCCAATGGAAACAACACCGGAGGCCGTGCGGCGCAGCGCGGAAATGTGCGCGGCGCTCTCACAGGCGCGGCCCAGGTCGCGAGCGAGCGCTCGGATATAGGTGCCCTTGCTCACCGAGAACGCCACGGTCCACACACACGAATCACCCTCGCCGCCCACGGCAATCAGGTCGGCGGAGTACACCTCGACTGGACGCGGGGGCAGTGACACGGCATTGCCCTCGCGCGCAGCCTTATAGGCGCGGACGCCGTTAACCGAGATGGCCGAAAACGCCGGCGGCACCTGCATCTGCGGACCCAGCATGGCGGCCAGCTGCTCACGGGCATAGGCGGGATCGCGCAGCTCCGAAGCAACAGCCATGGTGCGGACGGCCTCGCCCTCCGCGTCATCGGTATTGGTCTCGACGCCAAACGAGATATCGGCGACGTAGCTTTTGGTATCGAGGGTTAGCATGCCCAGCAGACGAGTGGCCTGGCCCACGCCCACCACCATGACACCCGATGCCATGGGGTCGAGCGTGCCAGCATGGCCGACGCGCCGCTCATGGAGGGCGCGCCGGCACTGCGAGACCACGTCGTGGGACGTGCAGCCCACCGGCTTATCGACGGCGAGCAGCATATTCAATTGAGAAGGCGTACGACGAGCCATGTACCATCCAAAAAGTTAAAGCTCGACGGTCACCGAAGCGGGATCCTCCCCTACCAGTTCGGCCAGCATGGGAAGTGCCACGGTGAGCGTCTCGAGAATCGTTCCGTTGTTGGAGAAACCGGCGGCAGCGGGATGTCCGCCTCCGCCAAAAGCAGCAGCGATCTCGGACACGTTGAGGTCGCCCTTGGAGCGCAGATTGCCGCGCACCTTGGTATCGCCGTCGATGCCCTTTAAGAACAGGCAGACCTCGACGCCCATCACCGAACGCACCACATCGACCAGACCGTCACATTCATCCGAGGTGACGCCACAGGCCTCAAGGTCGCTCTGGAAGGCATAGCTATACGCCACGCGCCCGTGGGCCACCGTCTTGATGCGGCCCATGACGATGGACTTGAGGTGCAAAAACTCGACGCGCATGCTCTGGTAGACCTCGAGCGCAACGCGTGCCGGATCGGCACCGTGTGCGACCAGTCGCGAGGCAGCATGGAACGCGGCGGCATCGGCGTTTTGGTACTGAAAACGGCCAGTATCGGTAACCAGGCCGCACAGCAGACAGGTCGCGATGTTGTCACGTGCGACAATGCCGCAATTGTCCAAGAAGCGGTCGATGATCATAGCGCAGGCCGCGGCATCGATGCACCTCAGACTCAGCTCGGCAAACTCCTCGCGCGCAGGATGGTGATCGAAACACACCACGTGCGACGAGCGGCGGAGTACCTCGGCAGAGTTGTTCAGACGCTCGACAACCGGCACGTCCACCGAGATGAACAGGTCAGGATTGCCGGTGTACGCAGATGCCGGCACCAAGCGATCGGAGCCTTCCATAAAGCGGTAGATGCGCGGAACCGGGTCATCGTCTGCCAGCAGCAGCGCAATGTCCTTGTTGGGGAAAAACTTCATAAGCGAAAGGCCCAGACCCAACACGGAGCCCAAGGCATCGCCATCGGGAGACGTATGCCCCGAAATCGCAATGGAGGACGCACCCTCGATGAGCTCGAGGATGCGTCGCTGAATATCTGCAGACTCGCACGAGGCGAGATCGGCGGAATTAGTCATCTAAAGCTGCCTCCTGGGCGGCATCCGCTATTGGATAGCCGTCCTCGTCCTTTTCGATCGCAAGCGTGGCGGGAACGTTTTCCAGCGCACGCGTGATGCGCTCGGCCTCATCGGTCGAGCGATCGATGCGAAAATCGAGCTCGGGCGTGACGCGCCAATCGAGCGAGCGGGCCAGCAGACTACGAATGCGGCCCTTGGCGCTGGCAAGCGCCTCCATGACCTCGTCGTAGCGGCTCGCATCGCACGACACGTACACGCGCGCGAACGAACGGTCCACCGCGACCTCGACCGCGGTCAGAGTGACCAGGTCGAGACGCGAATCGGAAACCTCAAAGAGCAGGATATAACCGAGCTTCTCGCGAAGCTGCTCGCCCAGACGGCGGGTTGCCTGCGTTTGCTTCATAGCGCTACCCCCTACTCGGTTCGGGCAACCTGGTCGATACGGTAGCCCTCGATCGTGTCGCCGGGCTTGATGTCCTGGAAGTTCTCCAGACCAATGCCGCCCTCGGAGCCGCTCTTGAGGCTCTTGGCCTCGTCCTTGTAGTGGCGCATCGAGGCGATCTTGCCGTTGAAGACCACGATACCGTCACGCACCAGGCGCACGGAATCGGTCGCGGCGAGCTCGCCCTCTTCGACGCGGACGCCGGCGGCGATACCAACCTTGGGCACCTTGAAGGTGTCCAGAACGGTCGCAGTACCCGTGGAGACCTCGACCTCGGTGGGCTTAAGCATGCCGATACGGGCAGCGTCGAGTTCCTCGAGGCACTTGTAGATGACGTCGTAGCAACGGATCTCGACGCCCTCGCGCTCGGCAGCGGAGCGGGCCTTACCGTCGGGACGGACACCAAAGCCGATGATGATGGCGTTGGAGGCGTCGGCCAGAACGACGTCGGTCTCGTTGATGGCACCAACGGCGGAGTGGATCGTGTTGATGCGAACCTCGGACTGATCCATCTTGTCGAGCGAGTCCTGAAGGGCCTCGATGGAACCCTGGACGTCGGCCTTGATGATCAGGTTGAGCTCCTTGACCTCGGCGTCGGCAATGGTCTCGAAGAGGTTCTCGAGCGTGACGTGCTTGACGCGGCTCTGCTCCTCGATACGGGCCTTGAGCGAACGCTCGTCGGCAAGGGCGCGAGCCTCGCGCTCGTCCTCGAACACGCGGAACTCGTCACCGGCGTTGGGCACGGACTGCAGGCCCAGGATCTCGACGGCGTCGGAGGGACCAGCCTCGGTGACGGCGCGGCCCTTGGGGTCGAGCATGGCGCGGACGCGGCCGTAAGTAAGGCCGGCGACCAGCGTATCGCCCACGTGCAGGGTACCGCGGGTCACGAGCACGGTAGCGACCGAGCCGCGGCCCTTGTCGAGCTTGGCCTCGAGGACGTTGCCGGAGGCAAAGGTGTCCGGGTTGGCCTTGAGCTCGAGAACGTCGGCCTGAAGCAGCACGGTCTCCAAAAGGTCGTCGATACCGATCTTCTGCTTGGCCGAGATGTTGACGAACATGTTCTGTCCGCCCCACTCCTCGGGGATGACGCCGTACTCGGTGAGCTCCTGGCGCACGCGGTCGGGGTTAGCGCCCGGCTTATCGATCTTGTTGACGGCGACGACGATGGGAACGCCGGCGGCCTTGGCATGGTTGATCGACTCGACCGTCTGGGGCATGACGCCGTCATCGGCGGCGACGATCAAGATGACGATGTCGGTCACCTTGGCGCCACGGGCACGCATGGCCGTAAAGGTAGCGTGACCCGGGGTATCGATGAAGGTGATCTTGCGGTCGTTGATCATGACCTGCGAAGCGCCGATGGCCTGCGTAATGCCGCCCGCCTCGCCGGCAGCAACGCCGGTGTGACGGATGGCGTCGAGCAGCGACGTCTTGCCGTGGTCGACGTGACCCATGACGGTGACGACCGGGGCGCGCGGCTTAAGGTCGGCGGGATCGTCGTAGAACGAGAAGGTGTTCTCCTCCTCGGGGGTGATGATCTTGATCTGACGGCCCAGGTCGTCGGCGACGAGCTCGACGAGGTCGTCGGACATGGACTGCGTCATGGTGAGCGGCGTACCAAGCAGGAACAGGCGCTTGATGATGTCGTTGGCCGGAACGTCGAGCGCCTCGGCAAGCTCCTGGACGGTAACGCCCTGGGAGACCTTGATGGCGTCGAGGTCCTCGGGGTTCACGCCCTGGGCCAGCGCCTCCTCTATCTTGCGCTCCTCCTGAGCCTTGGCAGCCTCGCGCTCGCGCTTCTCCTTGCGCTTCTTGCGGCGACCGGTGGACTCGCGAGAGGCCTCCTCGACGGCTGCACGAGCCTCCTCGAGCACCTTCTCGCGGCTGTACTCCTCGGCCTCGCGAGCCATGCGGCTGTAGTGGTCCTCTTCGTTGTTGTGACCGCCCTTGCGCTTCTTGCCCTTGCCCTGCTTGTCGGGGTTGGGGAAGTCCATGCCGGCAGCGACGTTGTTGCTGGCGTTGGTGCGATGGCTGTGCGGACGGTTCTCGGAGGCGTTGCGCTCGGAGTTGTTGTCGGAGGCGTTGCGATCGTTACGGCGGCCACCGCGGCGATCGTTGTTGCCGCCACGACGGTTACCGCGCTCTGCGGCGCGCTCGGCCTTGGCCTTGCCCTCGGCGTCCTTCTTCTCCTTGAGCACGGTCTCCTGTGCGGCAATCTGGTCGAGCAGCGAACGGAAGCGCGAACCGGAGTCGGAAGCGGGAACGGCGCGGCGCTGAGCCTCGCGGGCAGCCTCCTCCTTCTCGCGGGCAAGGCGCTCCTGCTCGGCCTTCTTCTTGGCCTCGGCCTCGGCGCGGGCAGCCTCCTCGGCAGCCTGGGCTGCGGCAAACTGGCGGCGCTCCTCCTCACGTGCCTTCTCGGCGGCGATGCGCTCGCGCTCGGCCTCGGCGGCGCGTGCGGCCTCCTCGGCGGCAGCCGCCTGCTCCTCGGCCTGCTTGGCGGCCTCGACTTCCTGAGCGCGGGCCTCGATCACCGAGGCGAGCTGCTTGCGGACCATGGCGACATAAGCGTCCTCCAAGGTGGAGGAAGCGGACTTAGCGGGAATCTTCATTTCGGCGAGATGACCCATCAGTTCCTTGGAGGTCATGCCGAACTCTTTGGCCAGGGTGGACACACGGACTTTTGCCATATGACTTCACCTACCCTTTCTGGCACCTTGGGTGCCTAGAGACTGAACGAGCGTGGGAGACGCGCCGGGACCCGCCCGACGCGACCGCGCGCTAGATCAGGTCCTCCGCATCATCGAAGGCGTCGGTGTCGTGGACACCGCAGAAACGGGAGCCGGGACGAGCCTGGTTGCGGCACTGGATGCCGTCCTCGGACACGTACTCGCAGCGGCGGACATCCTCGTCCTCCTCGTCACCGATCAGGTCGGCGGCGGGCTCCTCGTGAACGGGAACGTTCTTGAGGATGTCGGCGGCAAGCGTCTCGGACTTGATGTCGATGTGCCAACCGGTCAGGCGCGCGGCGAGGCGTGCGTTCTGGCCCTCCTTGCCGATGGCGAGGGACAGCTGGTCGTCGGGCACGATGACGCCGGCGTA
>USHA01000075.1 GCA_900554325.1 uncultured Collinsella sp. | reverse complement strand
GAGACGGCGAGTTAGCCGGCAGGTCGGCATGTCAATCCTGGTCTAACAGAGCCTTTTTTAATCCCTGTCCCAGAGAAATCATTATGCATAGAAAGTCATAATTATCATTTCGTAAACATTTCGATGAAATTAACGCCATGAGGCATGCTTGCGGTTACAATACCGCGAGGCCTAACTACACACCTTTAAGCCGGTCCTGTGAGACCGGGAAGGAGAATTATGGCGAACAACCATACCGCGGGCGCTGCCGCCCGCACCTTCGCGCCCAGCGAGCTTTGCCAGCGTATGCTGGCCAAAACCAGCAAGGGCACCTGCGGTCCCTGCATCCTGTATCTTGAGGATGGGACCATTTTTTATGGACGTGCATGCGGCGCCGAGGGCACCGCGACCGGCGAAGTCTGCTTCAACACCTCACTCGAGGGCTACTTTGAGGTCATGACCGACCCGAGTTATGCCGGCCAAATCGTAACCATGACCTATCCGCAGATCGGCAACTACGGTATCGACGAGACCGACGTCCAGTCGGCCTTCCCCGGCGACGCCGTGCGCCCTGCGAGCGCTCCGGCTATGCGCGGCATGATCGTTCGCGACATGTGCACCACGCCTTCTAACTGGCGCTCGGCCGTCAGCGTGCCGGAGTATCTGCGCGCCCACGGCATCGTCGCTATCGAGGGCGTCGACACCCGCGCTCTGGTGCGCCATCTGCGCGACAATGGTTCCAAGATGGGCATTATCTCGACCGAGATCTTCGACGTCGACGAGCTTGCCGAGCGTCTGGCCGCAGCGCCCACGCTGGTAGGCGAGAACCTGGTCAAGACCGTAAGTTGCCCCGCGCCTCATGAGTTTGTGGCTGCCGACCTGCCTGCCACGCATGACTTTGCGCTTTCGGCTGCCGCTCCTGCCCGTCACAAAGTGGTCGCCTACGACTGCGGTGTGAAGCGCGGCATTCTGGAGGGGCTGGTCCGCGCCGGCTGCGACCTTACCGTCGTGCCGTGGGACACGCCCGCGAGTGAGGTGCTCGACATGAATCCCGACGGCGTCTTTTTGTCCAATGGCCCCGGCGACCCCGACGCCGTGGTGGAGACCTACGAGCAGGTGCAGCAGCTGATCGGCAAGGTGCCGGTCTTTGGCATTTGCCTGGGCCATCAGATGATCAGCCTGGCCTGCGGCGCCCAGATGGAAAAGCTTAAATTCGGTCACCGCGGTGGCAACCAGCCGGTCATGAACCTGGTAAGCCGTCGCGTGGAGATTACCGCGCAAAACCATGGCTTTGGCCTGCTGTTCCCCAGCCTGGGCAAGCTTGTCCCCGAGCTTTCCGGCGGCGAGACCGAGCATGCGGCCGATGGAGATCTGCGCGTCTGGGTGCGCCGCGGAATCGCGCCGGTCGTGATGAACGAGCGCTTTGGCCGCATTCGCCTAACACATGTGAACCTCAACGACGGCACCGCCGAGGGTATCCAGCTGCTCGACGCCCCGTGCTTCTCGGTCCAGTACCACCCCGAGGCCTCGCCTGGCCCCACCGATGCCCACTATCTCTTTACCGCCTTTACGCGACTCATGGACGGCGAGGAGAACTACCTGGACATCGACACCGCGAAGGACCGCCTTGCCGGCTGGAACTTTGCCGAGACCGCCGCGACTGAGACCGAGGAGAACTAACATGCCTAAACGTACTGACATCAAGCGCATCCTCGTCATTGGCTCGGGCCCTATCGTTATTGGCCAGGCCTGCGAGTTCGACTACTCCGGCGCCCAGGCCTGCAAGGTGCTCAAGGAGGATGGCTTTGAGGTCATCCTGGTCAACTCCAACCCGGCGACCATCATGACCGATCCGGGTCTTGCCGACCGCACCTATGTCGAGCCCATCACCGCCGAGTTTATCGAGCGCGTGATCAAGAAAGAGCGCCCGGACGCGCTGCTGCCCACGCTGGGCGGCCAGACCGGTCTGAACGCCGCCGTCGAGCTGGCGAAAGACGGTACGCTCGACAAGTACGGCGTCGAGATGATCGGCTGCGACCTGGCCGCCATCGAGCGCGGCGAGGACCGCAAGCTCTTTAACGAGGCCATGGCCGAGATTGGCCTGGAGGTCGCGCGCTCGGGCTATGCCTACAGCGTGGCCGACGCCGAGGCTATCGCCGAGCGCGTGGGCTATCCCTGCGTACTGCGCCCGAGCTTTACCCTCGGCGGCGCCGGCGGCGGCATCGCACATACCCACGAGGAGCTTATCTCCATCGTGAGCCAGGGCCTGGAGCTCTCGCCCGCCCACGAGGTGCTGGTCGAGGAGTCCATCGAGGGCTGGAAAGAGTATGAGATGGAGGTCATGCGTGACCACGCCGGCAACGGCATCATCGTGTGCTCCATCGAGAATCTCGACCCCATGGGCGTGCACACCGGCGACTCCATCACCGTGGCGCCGGCGCAGACGCTCTCCGACCTTGAGTATCAGCGCATGCGCGTGGCCTCGCTCGCCATTCTGGAGAAGATCGGCGTCGAGACCGGTGGCTCCAACGTGCAGTTTGCCGTGAACCCCAACACCGGCCGCCTGATCGTCATCGAGATGAACCCGCGCGTGAGCCGCTCGTCCGCCCTCGCTTCCAAGGCCACGGGTTTCCCCATCGCCAAGGCCGCCGCGCGCCTGGCTGTGGGCTACACGCTCGACGAGATCGTCAACGACATCACCAAGGCTACGCCCGCCTGCTTTGAGCCCACAATCGACTACTGTGTGGTCAAGGTGCCGCGCTTTGCCTTCGAGAAGTTCAAGGGTACCGACCCCACACTCACCACGCGCATGAAGGCCGTGGGCGAGATTATGGCGATCGGCCGCACCTTTGAGGAGGCCTTTGGCAAGGCTATGCGCTCGCTGGAGGATGGCCACCAGGGCATTTGCGCCGGTGGCAAAGAGGGTGCCGATAAGATGAGCGACGACGAGCTTGCTCAGGCCGTGGCAACCCCGACCGAGCATCGCATCTTCTTTGTGGTCGAGGCTTTACGCCGTGGCTGGGACATCGCTCGCATCCATGCCATCTGCGGTATCGATCCGTGGTACCTCAACCGTATCAACGATATGGTGCAGGTCCAGGAGAGCATCCGCGGCCTGCGTGTGGAGGATATCGACGCCGACGCGATGCGCCTGCTCAAGCAGTACGGCACGAGCGACGCCGAGATTGCCGCGCTGACCGGCTCGGACGAGCGCTTTGTGCGCGCCTATCGCAAGGGCCTGGGCGTGGTTCCCAGCATGAAGACGGTCGATACTTGCGCTGCGGAGTTCTCGAGCGCCACGGAGTACCACTACAAGACGTACGAGAACATCTACCGCACGAGCCCGGATGTCAAGAAGTGCGTGGCTCCCGACGAGACCACGCCGGCGGACAAGCCCAAGGCGATGATCCTGGGCGCCGGCCCCAACCGTATCGGCCAGGGTATCGAGTTCGACTACTGCTGTGTGCATGCGAGCTATGCACTGGCGGCCCGTGGTTTTGAGACCATCATGGTCAACTGCAATCCCGAGACCGTCTCGACTGACTACGACACGTCCGACCGCCTGTACTTTGAGCCGCTCACCTACGAGGACGTCATGGATGTCATCGACGTTGAGCGACCCGACGGCGTCGTGGTGACGCTCGGCGGCCAGACCCCGCTTAAGCTGGCGCGCATGCTCGAGGAGAGTGGCGTCAACATCATGGGCACCAAGCCCGATGCCATCGACTTTGCCGAGGACCGCGAGCGCTTTGCCGCCCTGCTCGACAAGCTGGGCATTATGAATCCGCCGGCGGGCCAGGCAACCTCGTTTGAGGAGGCCGAGGCCGTGGCCGCGCATATCGGCTACCCGCTGCTGGTGCGTCCGAGCTACGTGCTGGGCGGCCGCGGCATGATGATCGCCTACGATGCCGAGCATCTGCGCGATTACATGGCCGAGGCCGCGCGCATTAGCCCCGACTACCCGGTGTATCTGGACCGCTTCTTGGAGGGTGCGATTGAGTCCGATGTCGACGCCCTGTGCGATGGCGAAGAGGTCTACATCGGCGGCATTCTGGAGCATATCGAGGAGGCCGGTATTCACTCCGGCGACTCTGCGACCTGCATCCCGCCGTTCAGTTTTAGCGAGAGCCTGCAGACAAAGCTTCGCGAGACCACCCGTCGCATCGCGATGGCGCTGGGAGTCCGCGGTCTGGTCAACGTGCAGTATGCCATCAAGGGCGAGACCGTTTACGTGATCGAGGCCAACCCGCGTGCCAGCCGTACCGTGCCGTTCATCTCCAAGGCCACCGGCGTGCCGCTGGCCAAGTGCGCGGCGCGTATCATGGCGGGCGATTCCATCGCGAGCCTGGGCCTGCCGAGCGACGAGCGCCAGCTGGACTGGTTCTGCATGAAGGAAGCCGTTATGCCCTGGGGTCGTTTCCCGGGCGCTGACGTTATCCTGGGGCCCGAGATGAAGTCGACGGGCGAGGTCATGGGTATCGCTAAGAGCTATCCCGAGGCATACGCCAAGACGCAGCTGGCGATTGACTACAAGCTGCCCGACCCGAGCGCCGGTAAGGTGTTCATTAGCGTGTGCGACCGCGACAAGCGTCATATCCTTTCGGTCGCCCGTATCCTGCGCTACCTGGGCTTTGATATCTGCTCCACCGAGGGCACGGCGCGCGTGCTGCGTGGAGGCAACGTGACGTGCGAGGTCGTGGAAAAGATTAGCGGCCCGCACGACGGCGAGCGTCCCAACATTGGTGACCTCATCGCCGATGGCAAGATTGCGGTAATCATCAATACGCCGTACGGCCCGGGCTCGCGTGGCGATGGCTACCTGCTACGCACCGAGGCCGTCCGTCGTGGCGTGACCTGCGTGACGGCGATGTCTGCGGCCAACACGTACGTGAGTGCCATCGAGGCCGTGCGCGAGGACCAGCAGGGTCACGGCAGCGCCAACGACATGGGCATGGACGTCATCGCCCTGCAGGACCTGCCGCAGCACACGGTGTAGTTGACCTGGCCGGCCGGGGCGGCAGCCGGACACTTTCTCTCGGAAACTGGGCTTCGCGAAGTTTTCCGAGAGAAAGGACCGCCTCCCGCCCCGGCCTGCGGTGATTCAATAGCACCGTGTGCTGCCGAAGGGGCTTTGCGCGATGACTAGGGCTGAATAGAAAATGAGTGCGGGCGCCGTCGTTCATTCGAACGACGGCGCCCACGTTATATAGGAGGGACTTTCAGCCTCGTCAACCTCCCATTCCAAACCAAATCAGCCAACGTACGTCATGGCAATATCCGGTAGGTCGCAGGGTGTCCCGCGGCGGGCTGGGTTATTTAGCTGAGCGACTTTGCGAAGCAAGGGGAGCGAAGATAAAAACCCAGCCCGCCCCCGACGCACTGTGTCTAGACGGATTGCACCTTCCCCTGTTTCTAGAGATAAATACCATTTAGCGGTGATATTCAACCGTTCAAGATATTGTGTAATGGCATATTACGTCATATGACGTAATATGCCATAAGCAGTCAAGGATGATTGTCTGCGTTCAAGTCGAGAAAGGGGCAAAATGATTAAACTGTGCCGCGTCGATAGCCGGTTAGTGCATGGGCAGACCGTGTTCTCTTGGTATCCAGCGCTTAAAGCAAACGCTATTCTTGTGGTTTCAGATGAGTACGCCGCAAGCAAAGAGCGAATTCAAGCGCTGCGAATTGCAAAACCCGCTGATGCCAAATTGGTTGTCAAAAGTGTAGAAGATTCCATCGTGGCCCTTAACGGAAGCGCGGTGGATAAATACGAGCTAATTGTTGTTACGGGAAATGTACATGACGCCTGTGAAGTTGCGCGTGCGTGTCCAAAAATAACGTCTGTGAATTTAGGCGGCGCTCGACCGTTGGGGGATAGCGTAAAGGAGCTTGGCCCTGCTGTGCGCCTTTCCCAATCCGATATTAATGAAATTAAGAAAGCCATGGCTGATGGAATCGAGTTCGAGGTAAGGCAGGTTGCTAGCGAGAAAAAACGCATCGTAACAAGTTTTGATTTGTAGGAAGAGGGAGAAATATGCTGCTTCAGGCTTTTCTGGTTGGTCTTGCCGCTGCGATAGGTCAATCGGATTATTTACTCGGTACTGCGATGGTCGAGCGGCCGATTGTCCTCGGAGCGATCGTCGGTATTTTTTTGGGTGATATTCCGACTGGCGTTATTGTTGGTTTCCAGCTCGAACTCGCGTTCATGGGGGTCTGGCAGGTTGGTGCTGCCGTGCCGCCCAACGTAATTGTTGGTTCAGTTTTGGGAACAGCCTTTGCGATTACTATGGGTGCGGGTCCCGAGACCGCTCTGACTATTGCTATGCCCACTGCGGTGCTTGCCGGCATGTTTGACAGCCTTATGTATAGCGTTGTTACGCCTCCTATGGCTGTCTGGGCTGATCGTGGTGCCGAAAAAGACGACCCCAAAACGATTGCAGCCGCTATGTGGACCAATGGAATTCTCTACATCATTGCGCTTGGCTTGATTTGCGGCGTGGCTTTTTACGTTGGAAATGATGCTGTTCAGGCACTGATTGACGCCATTCCTGATTGGCTTACGAATGGGCTTACGATCGCAACGGGTATTCTGCCCGCGCTTGGATTTGCGCAGCTTATGTCAATCCTGTCCACCAAGGAGCTGAGCTTCCTATTCTTTGGAGGCTTCTTGCTGAGTGCCTATCTAAACATTCCGACGATCGGTATCGTGGCGTTTTCGCTGATCCTGATTGGGATTCTCAATATGGCTCACATTTTTATGCCTGCCAGTGCGGCGGTCGCTAAGGAGGTTGACGATGACAACGAATTCTAATGATGTTCTTGAGCTCTCGCCGGAGTCAAATAAATCGACCGATAAGAGAATAACCAAGAAAGACTTAAAGGCGTTATTTTGGCGCAGCTTTCCACTCAACATCATGTGGAGCTTTGACCGACAAATGAACGTTGGTTTCTGCTACGACATGATTCCGGTAATCAAGCGGTTATACGATAAGCCTGAAGACCGGATCGAGGCATATAAGCGTCATCTTGAGTTCTACAATATTCAAGTTACGTTTAATCCTCTGGTCGCCGGCATTGTGGCCTCCATGGAGGAGGAAAACGCCAACAATCAGGACTTTGACACCGCCTCAATTAACGCCATGAAAGCATCGCTTATGGCTCCGCTTTCCGGTATTGGAGATTCGCTGATTGCCAGTACGCTTCGCATGATTGCGACGGGCGTTGTGACAGGACTTTGCCTTTCGGGCAGTCTGCTCGGCCCAATCCTGTTCCTGCTTCTTTATAATGTCCCAACGATCCTGATCCGCTGGTTTGGGCTTCAGTATGGTTATTCGCTTGGCAGTGGCATGATTTCGAAGCTGAACGATTCTGATGTAATGCACAAAGTTACGTCCGGCCTGGCGATTGTGGGACTAATGGTAGTTGGTGGAATGGTGGCGACCACCGTTGCAGTTACCACTCCGCTCGCTCTTAACTTCGGCGACACCGCGTTTAAGTTGCAGGAAACGCTCGATGGGATATTCCCGGCTCTTTTGCCGCTCTGCGCGTTCGGGATCATGTGTCTTTGCAATAAGAAACAGGTCAAAATTATTTGGCAGATTGTGGGCATTCTCGCTGCGGGTATTGTGCTCGGCGTCCTGGGGATTTTGGGCTAGAGAAGGCGTCCATCTTTTGAGATGCTGAACTCGAAGGACGATGCGTCTGCTCGCCAAACGGTTTTCGAATAGTGGAGCGGCATTTCATTGCAGGCATATGTGACGTGCTCGACAACGCTCACGGGGGCTCCAACGATATAACCGAGAAGGTTTGCTTCTTGGAGCCCCGCTATTCCTGCGGTGATTTTGAGTTTCTCAATACCGGTTGCGATGCTGTAATGGTTGGCGATCAGGTCGAAAAGACTGGCATTGTCTGTGAGAAGCTCCAGTAGTCCGGGTAGAGTGCCCTGCGTTGCATAAATGGTGTCGATGGCGCAGGGGGCATTTTCGATATAAACCAAGCGCGCAACTCGTTGCACTACGGTTCCGTTGTCAATTTTGAGCTCCCGTGCAATGTGGGCATCAGCCTTGATCAAGCCTGTTTCCAAGATGGACTTGGTTGTTTTATCGCCGTATTGGGGGTCGGAGCTCAAATTGAAAATGGTGCTTGTTCCTCGTTTCAGGGTGAGCTTCGATGGGTTTACGAATGTCCCCTTGCCTCGCAGGCGGTAGAGCAAGTTTTGGTCAATGAGATTCTGTACGGCGCGTCTTACGGTGATCCTGCTTACTTTGTATTGCTTGCAAAGCTCGGTTTCGGTGGGAATCTGACTGCCGCCGGGGAGTTCGCCAGAAACTATTTTCTTGAGGATATCGTTTTCAACGGTCTGATAGAGAAGCTCTGGCTGAGTGAGCTCGTCTTTTGCTGCAGGCATGGTGGACCCCTTGGTCTTCAGTTTCTTTAGTACATAGATATACGACAACTGAGGACATCATAAGCCGTTATCTCAAAAGTTATGGAAATATCGATTTGGCGTTATCGCCGAGAGGGGATTTAAGATGGGCAGACAATACGACGAGGCGTTGATTGGCGCCATCTCCGGTCGCTCGTTTATAACCGAGAAGAGGGGACTCGAGGTTCAAATTCGTCCGGTTCCTGATGATGAAAGAGAGCATGTGCTTGACCCGCGAATTCTCGAGGTATCCCGCAAGAAGATGCGGAATGTTAGCATGTCTCCGAGCTGGACGAGCCTTATTGGAATGCGTCATCGCCCGGATAAGCCGACATACCGCCTACTCGATGGTGAGGTTCAGCGCGATGAGGTCCTCATGGAGGCAGCCGATCGCTATATAGATTTATTCGTCTGGACGCCACCAAATCATAAGGAGGCAAGTCCAGCGCTAGTTTACCTGCATGGCGGCGCGTTTATGGCGGGGAATGTTCTGCAATTTGAACATCAGCTCGAGTTCATCGCCGAAAAGTCTGGTGCAGTGGTGGTTTATCCGGAATACCGCTTGGCGCCGGAGACGGCATTTCCCGGGCAGATCGAGGATTGCGTTCTTGCTCTTGATTATGTGCGCGAGCATGCCGGGGATCTCGGAATCGATCCTCATAAAATAATGGTCGCCGGCGACTCTGCGGGAGGAAGCCTTACTAATGCGTGTGTTCAGCTCAGGGGTGCTGGAGCTGTAGCCCATGCCTTCGAAATCTATCCTGAAGTCGACCTTGCGGGCGAACAGGGCGAGGGATATGAGGATTTTCCTGCGATAGCCGATCAAGAGGACGTTGCGCGTTTTCGCATCGACCATCTTCGCGATTCGGACGGCCCGATGGTCGAACTTTGTGCACACGGAAAAATGTCTCCTCATGACCCGTTGATTTCTGCGCTAATGCTTGAGGACTGCACTGATTTCCCCCCGGTGACTATCGTGACATCCGAATACGATCCGCTTCGTATCCCCGATGAAAAATGGGCTACAAAATTACGGTCTTCAGGAATCGATGTCGAGGTCATCGAATATGCCGGATGTGACCATGGTTTCTTCGATCATTTTGGCGTGTACCCGCAATCGGAAGACGTGTGTTTGTTGATGGCTGAGAAGCTTAAAGAAATGGCTGTACAATAACGTCTCTCGGCGATAAGGGACTGAAGTCGCCTGTGTTTCTGCATTCGTGGTTCTCAGTCTGATTATAAAAATGAGGCTTGCTCCTTGCCCGAGTGGGTGGGGAGCAGTTTGTTTTTTGTAGCGATACGAGGTGAGTGCCGCGCACTTTAGATCGCCATTTTGCTTCGCTGTATACCACTTGACGTAATAAAAGAGGCAAGGGCGGTGCGAGGGCCAACAGTCATTCTAAGCTCGGATTCGTATCCTAAAAGGTTGTTTCGGTTGCGTGGTACAATATAGCAAAAAAGAATGATAAAATGAATTCGAAAAAGAATTCATTTTTAGGAGGTATGTATGCCTGCTTTGCAGATGCTCGACAACCTTGTTCCAATTAGCGATTTCAGCCACGGTAAGGGCTCGGCTGCATTTTCGAAGGTTGGGGACGACAATCCAGTTGTGGTTCTCAAACACAACAAGCCAGCGTTTGTGATTGTGACACCCGATGAATATAGGGAAGCGAAGCAAGCGGAGGAGGACCTCGCCTTGTTAACGTTGGCACTTAAGAGAGTGGCTGTGGCACGTGACGATGCGCTTGTTTCCCTGTCTGATGTTATGGAAGAGCTGGGTGTGAGCCAGGACGAACTCGATCAGATGGATGAGGTCGAGTTTGAATGAGTGGGTACGAAGTCGCTTTCTACCCGGATGCTCTCAAGGATATTAAGCGTCTGGACGGCTCCCAACGAAAGATCGTCCTTAAGGCTATAGAAAAAATCAGAACGAACCCATTGCCGCAGAACGAAGGTGGATTCGGCAAGCCTCTTGGAAACAAGGCAGGTACGGATTTGACTGGCTTTATGAAAATCAAGCTCAGGGGAAGTGGCATTCGAATCGTGTACCGCCTCATCAGAATTAAAGAAAAGATGGCCATCGTAGTGGTAGGCGCTCGCGAAGACATGGAAGTCTACCGAACTGCTCAGAGACGAGAACTCGATTTCGAGAAATGGGCGGAAGAGAATATCTAGCTTTAACGATGAACGACGAGTGAGCGTTGGTGGGGCCCTGACGAATTAGATTCGTCAGGGTTTTTCGCTGAACCAATTGCCTTCAGTCTCCGTTGACCTTTCCTTCCAATTCATCAGCCAACGTACGTCATGGCAATTCCCGGTAGGTCGCAGGGCGCTTCGCGGGCGGGCCAGGCTTTATCTGAACGACTTTGCGAAGCAACCGGAGTGAAGATAA
>USHA01000074.1 GCA_900554325.1 uncultured Collinsella sp. | reverse complement strand
CCTGCCGGCGGCAACAACATTCCCTATGTGCAGGCCTACGACACGCAGACCGGCCAGCCGCTGGGCGGTCAGCAGGTTGTAAACAAGCACACGGTGGTCAAGACTAAGACCAAAAAGCTGCCGATCTTTATTACGGCACTCGCCGGCTGTGCCTGCGGCGCCCTGCTGGTCATTGCGCTCATTATGAGCGGCACGCTCGATATCGGCGGCGGCAAGAATGCCGTGACGGCGGGTGCTTCGGGTTCGTCGACGCAAAAGATCACGATCGACTCCGAGGACACCACGCTGGCCGAGGCCGTTTCTGCCAAGGCCCTGCCCTCCGTCGTTTCCATCACCGCCACTTCGAGCGGTAGCCAGAATGGCTCGCTTTCGCAGTCTGCCGACGAGTCGGATAGCTCGGGCAGTGTCGGTTCGGGCGTGGTGCTCGATACCGAGGGCCACATCCTCACCAACAACCACGTGGTCGATGGCTATGACCAGTACGTGGTGACCATGGACGACGGCACCACCTACGAGGCCGAGTTCGTGGGCAACGACGCCTCGAGCGACTTGGCCGTCATCAAGCTCAAGGACGCCGACGCCTCCAAGCTTACGCCGATCGAAATTGGCGACTCCTCCAAGCTCAACGTTGGCGAGTGGGTTATGGCGATCGGCTCGCCGTTCGGCAACGAGCAGTCTGTCTCCACGGGCATTGTGTCGGCGCTGTATCGCTCCACGGCCATGAGCTCTACCAGCGGTAACACTATCTACGCCAACATGATTCAGACCGATGCCGCCATCAACCCGGGCAACTCCGGCGGCGCGCTCGTCAACGACAACGGTGAGCTGGTGGGCATCAACTCGCTCATCGAGAGCTACTCGGGCTCCAGCTCGGGTGTTGGCTTTGCCATTCCGGTCAATTACGCCAAGAACATTGCCGACCAGATCATCGACGGCAAGACGCCGGTGCATCCGTACATGGGCGCCACGCTTTCGAGTGTCAACGCGCTCAACGCCCGCACCAACAAGCTGAGCACCGATAGCGGCGCGTATGTGGCGAGCGTCGTTGAGGACGGTCCTGCCGCCAAGGCCGGCATTCAGGAGGGCGACGTCATCACCAAGTTGGGCGACGACGAGATCACGAGCGCCGATGGCCTGATCATCGCGCTGCGCAGCCACGAGGTGGGCGAGAAGGTCGAGATCACGCTCATGCGCGGCAAGGAAGAGAAGAAGGTCACCGTCGAGCTGGGCTCCGATGAGGAGCTGCAGAACCAGCAGCAGGACGACAGTTCGACCGACACCGGCAACGGCGGTATTACCGACGAGCAGCTGCGCCAGTACCTGGAGGAGCTGCTGGGCCAGCAGGGCCAGGGTCAGGGCTACGGCCAGGGTTACTAACGAGCCATTTCGCACATGCCGAAGCCAGAGGGGCTGTCCCATCAACGCGGGACAGCCCCTCTTTTCTTATTGATCCGTTGGGGACGGAGGAAAACGGATCACTTGTGGCTGGCAAGAGGCCTGGTTCGTAATGGTCTGGACAGTTAGTTCAGATACGTATAAATCTGGGGCAGCTTGGGATGCGTTTTGAGCAATTTTTGATTGGGATGGGGTTTGAATGGGTGTTTGGGAGGGCGAGCGGGACGTTTACATGGTCTCAGGGAGCCCAAATTAGTTGAAACAGGGGTGTTCGTGTCTAATCCAGCTCTAGGATTTATACGTATCTGAACTAACTGTCCACCCCAGTCTGGCGGCTGCCGATTCGGTGCGGTTTGAGACCGCTATTCGGCCCCATTGCGACCGGTGGTACTCTTGTATCCGTTTGAAATCGAGCGAAGGAGTGCCGCTATGGAGCAATCGAGCCTGTTTGGTGACGGCGTGGACATCGATACCGAAACACCCGCGACCGCGGAAGCCACCGCACCGGACGATGCCCGTGCCCAGGCGGCAGCGCGTGCGGCCGAGCTGCGCCACGAGCTCGATTACCACGCCTATCGCTACTACATGCTCGATGCGCCCGAGATCACGGACGCCGCCTTTGACAAAATGCTCGTTGAGCTGCAGGAAATTGAGGCGACCTACCCCGATCTGGTAACGCCCGACAGCTACACCCAACGCGTGGGCGGCTACGTGAGCGAGCAGTTTATGCCGGTCACGCACATGGCGCGCATGTATTCCATGGACGATGCCATGGATCTGGACGAGCTCGACGCGTGGCTCCAGCGCACCGAGGATGCGCTCGGTGCCGGCAGCGTTACCTATACCTGCGAGCTAAAGATTGACGGCCTGGGCGTGGCCCTTACCTACCAAAACGGCACCTTCGTACGTGCGGCCACACGTGGCGATGGCACCACGGGCGAGGATGTGTCGCTCAACGTGCGCACCATCAAGGATGTGCCCATGCACCTGTCCGAGCCGGCGCTCGCCCACATGGGCGCCGACCGCGAGCGCACCATTGAGGTACGCGGCGAGGTCTACATGCCCAAGGGCAGCTTTGTTCGTCTGAATGAAGAGGCCGATGCCGAGGGCCGCGACCCCTTCGCCAACCCGCGCAACGCCGCCGCCGGCAGCCTGCGCCAAAAGGATCCCAAGGTCACGGCGCGCCGCGACCTGGCCACCTTTATCTATGCCATCGCCGATACTGACCCACTGCATGTCCACAGCCAGCGCGAGTTTCTGGACTGGCTGCGCAGCGCCGGCTTTAGCGTCAACCCCAACGTGGCCCGTTGCGCCACGCCGGCCGAGGTTCACGAGTTCTGCGCCCAGGCGCTCGAACATCGCGGTGACCTCGATTACGACATCGACGGCGTGGTCGTAAAGGTCGATAGCTTTCAGCAGCAGCTCGACCTGGGCTTTACCGCCCGCGCGCCGCGCTGGGCCATTGCCTTTAAGTTCCCGCCCGAGGAAAAGCAGACCGTCCTGCGCGAAATTCGCATCCAGGTGGGCCGCACCGGCGTGCTCACGCCGGTCGCCGAGTTCGATCCGGTGACGGTCGCCGGCTCCACCATCGCGCGCGCTACGCTGCACAACATCGACGAGATCCGCCGAAAAAACGTGCGCGAGGGCGATACCATCATCGTGCACAAGGCGGGTGACGTGATCCCGGAGGTCGTGGGCCCGGTACTCGACAAGCGCCCGGCCGATTCGGTCGACTGGCACATGCCCGAGGTCTGCCCCGTGTGCGGCAGCCCCGTGGTCCACGAGGACGGCGAGGTCGCTTACCGCTGCGTCTCCATCGACTGCCCCGCGCAGCTCAAGGAGCGCCTGCTCCACTGGGTGAGCCGCGGCTGCATGGACGTCGACGGCCTGGGCGACGAGATCGTCGACAAGATGATCGCCGCCGGGCTGATCCACGATGTCGCAGACTTCTACCAGCTCACGGTCGACGACATCGCCGGCCTGGACACGGGCCGCACCTATGCCAGCTCCAACAGCAAAAAGGGCGTCAAGAAGGGCGACCCCATTCCGGTAGGCCTCAAGACGGCCGAGAAAATCATCGCCGAGCTCAACAAGTCCAAGAGCCAGCCGCTCGGTCGCGTGCTGTTTGCCCTGGGCATCCGCCATGTGGGCAAGAGTGTGGGTGAGGTCATCGCCGAGCGATTCCTGTCGATCGACAAGCTTATCTTGGCGAGCGAAGAGGACATCGCCGAGTGCGAGGGCATCGGTCCCAAGATTGCGGCGAGCGTCAAGCAGTTCCTGGCCGTGCCCGAAAACCTTGCCGTGCTGGAACGTCTGCGCCAAGCGGGCCTTTCGCTCGAGGTCGACCTGGGCGCCGCGCATGCGCAAGCCGCAGCCGACGCTGGCGTGGCGGGCGAGCTCGCCGACGCACAGCCGCTCGCGGGTCTGACCTTCGTGCTCACCGGCACGCTCGTCAACCGCACCCGCGACGAGGCAGGTGCAGCGCTCAAGGTACTCGGCGCCAAGGTTTCGGGCAGTGTGTCAAAGAAGACGAGCTACCTGGTCGCCGGTTCCAAAGCGGGCTCCAAGCTCACCAAGGCCGAGCAGCTGGGCGTGCCCGTGCTGGACGAGGACGCACTCGAGCAGATTCTGGCTACCGGCGAGGTGCCGGTGGCGTAATGGATATAGAGAATCGCAATTGCTCGCAGGCGGAAGGGCGCACGAGGCACGCCCAAGGGCAGGCAAAAGAGCACCTGATGGCGCGAATTCGCATTGCGGAACGTGAGCGCTCGGCAGATGCGTCTCGTGATGCTTTTGAGGCGTTGACCGAGTTAGAGACGAGGCTCGGTCTAGCCTAGCGATACGGGTACCGTGATCTGCGTCACGTAGGTCGCCGGGTCGTCGCTGATGATGTCGTCGATAAGGGCAATCTCACGCGAGGGGCCGGCGGGTGTCAGGCCGTGCTCGCGCATATAGCCGAGCAGCTGCTCGTAGCGCGGACCCGCTTGCCCGTGCGTGCCGCGAAAGCTAATGGTCAGGCAGCGCGCGGCGGGTCGCACCTCGACATCGCCCAGGTATTCATCGGTGTCATCGAGCAGTAGAAAGACCTCGTCGTAGCCATCAAAGTCGCCGGCGGCCAGGCGTTCGGCGCTAATCCCAACGCCCAAGTTGCCCAGGAAGACAAAGGTCTCGTGCTGGCCCTTCTGCAATTGACGAATCTGCCACTCCAGCGCATAGGCGTCGGTAGGGTTGACGCGTTCGCGCAACACGGCGCAGCGAAGCTCGGGCGCATCGATTGCGCAAATGGTATCGAGCTCGGTGTTCAGGGCATCGTGCAGCAGAGCAAGCCGGTTATCGATTTTGCGCGACACGCGTTCGAGCTCGCGGCGCTTGCGCTCGATGAGCTTCTGCTGCTGAGCCAGCTGCCGCTGCATAAGGTCCACATCGCGCGTGGTCACGAACTCGCGAATCTGCGCCAACGGCAAGTCGAGAACGCGCAGGTGGCTGATGGTGTTGAGGGTGGAGAGCTGCCGCGATCCGTAGTAGCGGTACCCACTTGCCGGATCGATGTGCGCCGGGTCCAGCAAGCCCATCTGCTCGTAATGACGTAGCGTCCCCACGCTCAGGTTAAACAGGCGCGCCACCTCGCCAATGCGGAGCAGGCCCTCAGTATGTTCACTTGGCGTGTCGGTCACAGGACCGCTCCTTTCAATGGGGTCGGGGAGGGGCGCCAGGCTCGCGTTGCCCCGCTACGCTGCCAACTTGTCAAAAGCCCCGCGCCGGTTGAGCACGGTAAACGCGATAACACAGATGACTGCCGACAAAATCGATCCGCACGGCGAAGCGATGCCCATGGGAAACAGCGTGTCGGAATAGGCATTCGACAGCAGCCACGCGCCCGGCACGCGAATGAGCGCCACGGCTAGCACGTTGTGCGCAAAGCCGATGTAACTCTTGCCATACGCAGCGAAAAAGCCGCTAAAGCAAATGTGGATGCCGGCAAAAATCGCGTCGAAAATGTAGCTGCGCATATAACCGGTGCCGGCCGCGACTACTGCAGCGTCCTTGGCAAAAAAGCCAATAAACGCCGGTGCCACCAACCACATCAGCACCGTGATCAGGCAGCCGTACACCACCGAGATCGTCATGGCGTCTTTGAGTACCTGACGCGCACGATCGCCCTTGCCCGCGCCGGCGTTTTGCGCCGTGAGCGCGCTGACGGTGGCACCCATGGAACTCGGCACAATGAACAAAAAGCTGATCATCTTCTCGACCAGGCCCACGGCGGCGGCGTCGACCAGGCCGCGATGGTTGGCGATGACGGTGATAAACATAAACGCCACCTGGATGCAGCCGTCCTGTACGGCCACGGGCACGCCGATCTTAAGAATGCTGCCGAGCACCTCGGGCTGGGGGCGCAGGTCGCTGCGCTTAACGTGGATGTTCGTGCGGCGGCTCTTGAGCCACACGAGCGCGAGGGCAACGCTGGCCGTCTGCGCGGTTACCGTGCCGAGCGCCGCGCCCACGGGGCCGAGCCCCATGTGGCCGATAAACAGAAAATCGAGCGCGATGTTAATGATGCACGCCACGCCGATCACGTACATGGGCGAGCGCGAATCGCCCAGCCCGCGAAAGATGGCCGAAAGAATGTTGTATGCGGCGATAAACGGAATGCCGACAAAGCAGATACGCAGGTAGGCGGCGGTTCCTTCGACTGCCTCGGCCGGCGTGCCAATGAGTGCCACAATCTGCGGACACAATGCAAGCAGGACAGCGGCCAGCACCACCGAGACGCCCATAAAGAGCGTGATGGTGTTGCCGATGGCGGTCTCGGCGCGGTCAAACCGGCGCGAGCCCACGGCGTGGCCGACGATAACCGTCGTTCCCATGGCCAGGCCCACAAGCGTTACGGTAATGATATAGAGCGTCTGCGCGCCATTGCCAACGGCGGTGATGCCGGCGGCGCCGCTAAACTGCCCCATCATGTACAGGTCGGCCATGCCGTAGAGCATCTGTAAAAAGTACGAGAGCATATAAGGCAGGGCAAAGACCGCGATGGTCTTAAGGACATTGCCGCGTGTGAGGTCGTGTTCCATGGGCGGGGCTTTCTGGCTGGGTTCGTTTACGTACCAGTGTAGTGAAAACCCTACAACGATTGTAGAGTCAAGGTTATTGATGACGACGGTGCGAAAAAAAGTCACGCTCCAAGCACGATGCTTTGATCCCTCCGTGCCCCTCATCTCGCCTCAAACCATCGCAACATTCGACGTTTTTTGCCAAAATCGGGAAAAGCATCGAATGTTGTGATGGTTTTTCTACCACTCGACCGGGTGGAATCGCTTTCTTGCGCACGAAGGTGTGCGGACCCGTGGGCAGGGGAATAAGGTTGGTTATCCGACTCCATTGGAGGGCTCATGGACCTGCCGATCGTCCTGTCCCATAAGACTGCCTGGCTGTACCACAACGTGGCGCGCCCGTCCGAGCCGCTCTCGCGAGCAAGCAGCCTATACGATGAGGACTCGCTTGTTAACGAGGCGGAGCCGACCGCGAGCCTGCCCAAATTGGGACTCGATGCCAAGGGGCTGAGGGCTTCAACGGCAGTTGGGATCGTTACCGACTATCTGGTTTCGCTCGGTATTCCACGAGAAGAACTCGATCATATCGACACGCTCGTCAACTTCGATTTTGAGCGCTCGACGCCGGCTGGATTTAGGTGCCACGTGTTTGGGGCGCCGATACCTCCAGGCCATCTTATCGAGGTGGCAGAGGGCCTTCTAGTGGTTGATGAGGCCATGTGCTTTGTCCAGGCGGGTTCGTGGATGAGCGAGCCCGAGCAGCTGGAATATGGGTATGAAATTTGCGCCCGATACCATTTGAATCATCTGTCGACAGGCGATTATATCGAGATAGGGCAGAGGTATACCGTTGCCGATTTGATTGCTTATTGCAATGAGAACCGATCTCGTCAGGGGGCCATACGCGCGGCCGCCGTGCTCAAGCGCGTGCACGATGGCGCACGGTCGCCCATGGAGACGGCCGCCGCAATCATGGTCGTAGCGAAACGTTCCCAGGGCGGGCTGGGATACGCCAAGATCGAGCTCAACCATCGGGTCGATGTTCCCAACGAGTTCAAGTATCTTGCTAAGGCCGGGTATTTCGAGATCGACGTATATGCGCCCGCGAGCGGTACGGGGATTGAATACAACGGCTCGGACCATCTTGATAAACAGCGCAGCGCGTCGGATGCGGAGCGTATGACCGTGCTGAGCGCGCTGGGCTTTAGGATGATCGTCCTCACCGGGACTCAGTTTGCCCATCAACTGCAATTGCATCGGGCAATGAATGCCATCGCGCTCGCTATGGGCCTTAAGTGCGACCGAAGCGAAGCGTTCCAGAAACGTCAGAACGACCTACGAGAATTCGTGATTCGGCACTGGGACGGCGGCCTTTAGGGACGTTCCGGTCCTTCTGCGGGGTGCCGTGGGCAGGCAAAGCATCACAACATTCGACGTTTTTTGCCAAAAACGGAAAAAGCATCGATTGTTGTGATGGTCTGTGTGTTGAGGATGGGCTCGGAAGGTCCGTTTTGTTCGAGGCGACCTGTCCTGTCGTACGGGTGTCGGCATGATTCTCTCGTGCGGTATTATGTTTCCCGAAGAATAAATCGCTGCACGAGGGGAGGACTGCGTGGACGGGCGCGTGCAACATGACGGCTTTGGCCGCGATATCAACTACCTGCGCATTGCCGTTACCGACAAGTGCAATTTCCGCTGTATTTACTGCATGCCGGCCGTTGGCGTGGCACCCCGCGCGCACGACGAGCTGCTCAGTGCCGAGGAAATAGCCCGCTTTGTGCGCTTGGTGGCGGGGGAGGGCATTCGCCGCGTGCGCCTGACGGGTGGCGAGCCGCTGGTCAGCCGCCGCATCATCCCGCTCATTCGCGACATCCGCGCGATTCCGCAGATCAAGGACATCTCACTTACCACCAATGGTGCCCTGCTGCCCAAGCTGGCACCGCAGCTCAAAGATGCCGGGCTTAACCGCGTCAACATCTCCCTCGATACGCTCGACCCCTTGCTGTTTGGAAAGATCACGCGTCTAGGTCGACTCGAGCAGACCATGGCTGGCATCGACGCGGCGCTGGCTTGGGGCTTTGAGCCCGTTAAGGTCAACTGCGTTGTGGTGCGCCGACTCAACCAGGATGTGGCGGCCCTTGCGCGGCTCACGCTCGACCGACCCATCCACCTGCGCTTTATCGAATACATGCCCATTGGCGACGAGCGAACGAGCTCGCATTGCGCCGTGGACCCGCATGCGCCCACGCTCAATCCCGAGCTGTGGGACGCAAGCGACACCGTACCGAGTGACGAGCTGCGAGCGCGCATCAATGCCGGGGCCGCTGCGGTTGGCCTGGGTGAGCTTGAGCCGCTCGAGACCAACGACGCCCCTGCCGGCGCGGGTCCCGCGCGATACTGGCGTTTTCCAGGAGCGGCGGGCACGGTCGGCTTTATCAGCGCCATGTCCAACCATTTTTGCGCGAGCTGCAACCGTCTGCGCCTGACGGCGGACGGCAGCGTGCGCCCCTGTTTGTTCAGCGATGCCGAGTATTCGGTGCGCGACGCCCTGCGCCGTGGTGATGATATGCAGGTACTTTCGATTTGGCGCGATGCCGTGGCCCACAAACCGCAGGAACACGCGATAATTGAGGGCACGCAACGATTTATGTCCCAAATCGGAGGATGATCATATGGCCAAGAGCAGGTACGCCGATGCCACCAAGGCCGCTCGCAGGGCCGCGATGTCTGCCCACAAAGTCACGGCTGCGGCGAATGCTGGTAACGCCGATGCGTCCGCGCAGCCGACTGCCAGCGCTGCGACCGAGCCCGCCCGCGACGCCCGTCGCGACGAGCTGACGCACGTGGACGCCAAGGGCGAGGTACGCATGGTCGACGTGTCCGACAAGGCTGAGACCCATCGCATCGCCATCGCCGAGGGCACCATCCTCATGCACCCCGAGACGCAGGCCATGGTGCTGCAGGACCGCGCAAAAAAGGGCGACGTGCTTGCCTGCGCACGCGTGGCGGGCATCATGGCCATCAAGCGCACGAGCGACATCATTCCCATGTGCCATCCGTTGCTCATTACCAAGAGCAAGTGCGATATTGCGCCCATCGCTCCGGCGGGGACGCCTGTCGATGACGTGCCCGAGGGCTGGGCACCGGCGCGCGCGGACGGACAGGTTGGCTTTCACGTGCTGGTTACGGCGGGCGTGACGGGCAAGACGGGTATCGAGATGGAGGCTCTGACTGGGGCGAGCGCCGCGTGCCTAACGATCTATGACATGTGCAAGGCGGTCGATCGCGGCATGGAAATCGTCGACGTGCGCCTTCTGCACAAAGAGGGAGGCCGCTCGGGCGTGTGGAATCGTGCCGAACGTCAAGCCGCTGCTGTTGAGGCCGTGGCTGCTGACGGTGCCGCGCCCGCGAGCGCACCCGTCGCCGTCGCGCCCGCAGCTCCGACACCGGCCGTTCCAGCAATCGCGTTTATCGGCTACCAGAACTCGGGCAAGACCACGCTCGTCGAGAAGGTTATCGCCGAGCTTACCCGCCGTGGCCTGCGCGTGGGCTCGCTCAAGCATCATGGACATCACGGCTTCGACATCGACGTGCCCGCTAAGGACACCTGGCGCCATCACCAGGCAGGCTCCAAGCACGTGGGCCTCATATGCGCCACGCGCTGGGCGGAGTACGCCGACACGCGCGAGGAGGACGAGATGACCGCCCGCGAGCTGCTGTCGCGTTACAACGATGTCGACGTGGTGATCATCGAGGGCTACAAGACCGAGGGCTTCGACAATATCGTGGTCGCGCGCTCCGGTGTCGACCGTCTGCGTGGCAAGAGCTCGCTCGATCTGGTCGACGGCCGCACACTGGCCCTAGCCTGCAACGAGGCCCTGGCGCGCCAGGCCTTCGACGCCGGCTTTGCGACCCGAGCCATCAACATCAACGACGCCCGAGCCATTTGCGACCTGATCCAAGACCATCTTCAGGCTTGACGCTGCGCCGGCCCCAAGCACCCCATCTCGCCCCTCAAGCCGTCGCTCGCGTACCGAAGTACGCTTCGCCCTCGCCCTCCCCGCGATCTCGGGCGTCAGGGCGCCTCTCGCTGACTTACTGCGCCAACCTGCGAGTTCTTGTTCGCGCTTCGCGCGAATCGCATAACGGAAATGAAGGATGGTATGGTATCACACGATATGCAAGCCGTTCTGTTCGACCTGGACGGGACCTTGCTCGATACGCACGATCTGCTGCTCGCCACGTTTCGCTACACGGCGCGCACGGTGCTGCGCGAGGCTATCCCCGACGAGCGTCTCATGGCCAAGGTGGGACAGCCCCTCAACACCCAGATGTGGGATTTCACGGATGACCCGGCCGTGCACGAGGAGCTGTGCCGTGTGTACCGGGAATACAACGCCGAGGTGCACGATGACATGATCAGGCTGTTCGACGG
>USHA01000073.1 GCA_900554325.1 uncultured Collinsella sp. | reverse complement strand
TCCGCACATGTGCGGATGAATGTGGGAGGTGTTCGGATAAAGTCGATAATCAAGGCCGACAAAATATACTGCTCTCCACCTACGATTTTGATTGCGGATTTGTATGCGTCGGTGTAAAATTGTTTTGCGAAGTCATAGCCGCCGTGATTGTAGAAGTAGGCGGAGTTCACATCAAAGACCAACTCACCGTATCGAAATGCGTCCGCCTTAATGCCACGGGTGGAGATCACACCATCGGCCTCCATTTGGGAGAACATCTCCTGATACCCTGCGGATGGGACCTTGAAATGGACATTGAGCGACGTCCGCTCTGGTACAATGTCCTGGTTGACATAGGAATCCTTCTCGCGTTCGTTGTGCTGCTGGGTGTTGCCGATTTTAGCAGCGGTCAGCCTCATATTTCTTGCGTTGGTGCGGTCAATGCCGTCGCCTCTCGCCATAGGCAAAAATCCTCCCATTTCAGATGTTTGGTTGTTGAAAATGGACGGGGGTTCGGGGAAGGCACTTCCTGCGGGAAGTGTAATAACCCACTATGACACTTTCGCCCCGTTGGTGCGAAAGTGCCGTGGGCTCTCCGAGGGGGAGTTGCGTCCACTGCGGTGGCCGCCGCTGGGTGGTGGAAAGGCACAGCCTTTCCACCACCCGGCAAGTGTCCTCCGTGGGCCAAATATCAAGGGGTTCGGGTTGTATTGCCTTGCGGCAATCTCCACCCACAGGTATGCCCCCTTGACATTTGACCCCGCTCCCCGTGACAGCCGTGACGACCGTGACGATGTTTTGGACACCGCCCCCGCTCTCAAAAAAGCCGTCACAGCCGTCACGGTCGTCACGCTTGGGGAGGATCCAGGGTCAGGCTGATACTTCTCCCGGCGTGGGTGCGGGTGTTCTCATAGCGGATATGATAGTCCGTTGCCAGTTTCCCGGCCCGGACGTTCAGCCGCATCGCCAGGGCATTGGGCTTCATATCCACTTGCAGGGCTGCCGCCAACTCCGTGGCCGTACCGCCCCAGGACGGCCTCTCCGCCGTGATAAAGGCGGCTACGGCCTCCAGCACCGGGTCGGGGGGTTCTACCCACAACTCCGTTTCCATCCGCTCCAGTGTCCATGTCAGGTGTTCCTTGTCCTTAATGAGATAGAGCCGCTGGTCTTGCTGGTCACGTCCTACCACATCCAAGGTGGCGGTGCCGTCCGTCCGCTTCTCCTTCTGAAGAAGAAAGGCCCCGTCTGCTGCCCCCGACAGGCCGTTGGTGCCGGAGATCATATCAAACTTGTCGTCGGCCTGCTGCTTCCGAGTGTGATGTACCAGTAGGAGGCAGACGCCGCAAGCGTCAGCAAGGCGTTTCAGCTTTCCTACCACCTCATAATCGTTGGCGTAGCTGTACTTATCCCCGCCAGCCTCCCGAATCTTCTGAAGGGTGTCAATGATAATCAGTTTGGTGTCTGGGTGTTCCTGCACGAATCGCTTTAGCTGTTCCTCCAGCCCGTTGCCGACCTGCTTTGCGCAGATGGAAAAGAGGAGGTCGTTGGTGCCGTCCATGCCGAACATCCGGTAAAGCCGCTCCTGCAAGCGACGGTGATCGTCCTCCAGCGCCAGATAGAGGACAGTCCCCTTGTGAACGGGATAGTCCCACAGGGGGAGGCCCATGCTGACGTGGTAGGCAAGCTGGGCCATCAGAAACGACTTGCCTACCTTGGGCGCTCCCGCAAAGAGGTACGTCCCCGGATAGAGCAGACCGTCAATGACGGGCGGTCTGCTCTGATAGACGTTCTCGTACAACTCGTTCATGGAAATCGTGGGGAGATACGCCGGGTCGTTCATGCGCTGCATTTTCCGCAGCAGTTCCGCATAATTTTTTTCAGGGGGATTGTTTTCTGTCGTTTCCTCTGTTATACTTGCGGTAGGTGTTTGTGAAATGGGCTGTTCCCCGTCTGCGCCAACAGACGGAACCGGGACAGTCCTTTTCGTTTCTCTGGAATCCATCAATCTATCAATCCTCCTTCATGCCGCCCATGATAGCGGCGATCATCTGAATGGTGTCCAGCAGTTCATCGTCCACGCCAGCCCCGTCCTCGGCCCGCCGCAGTTCGTCCAGAACGGCGGCAAGCTGGTCACGCAGGGCTTTGTAGACCTTGGGATTACCCTGTACCACTACGTCCCGGCACAGGAGGCGTCTTGTGATGTAGTCCTGCTTTGTCAGGCCGGAGAGCCGCACAGCGGCCTCGATCTGTTCATCTTCCTCCGGGGACACCCGGAAGGCCACGGTCTTGTTCCTCCAGCGATTTTTGTTGTCTCGGTTTTTCAGTGACATGGTTACGTTCCCATCCTTTCAAAGTCCAGTTTGTCCGCCATCTCCGTCTGCCTTGTAGGAAACAGATGGGCGTAGCGGTAGGTGATATCGATACTCTCATGCCCCACCCGGTCAGCGATTGCCAGGGCGGTGAAGCCCATATCAATCAGCAGGGAAATGTGTGAATGTCGGAGGTCGTGAATTCTGATCCGCTTCACTCCCGCCGCTTTCGCACCTCTGTCCATTTCATGGTGGAGATAGTGCTTGCTGACAGGGAAAATCCGTTCATTTGCCCCGGTGCTGTAAAACATCTTTAAGTAGTCCTCCATCTCTCCACAGAGGAATTTGGGCATCTTAATGACACGGTTGCTCTTTTTCGTCTTAGGAGTGGTAATCACGTCCTTGCCCTTGAGCCGCTGATAGGATTTGCTGATGGACAAGCCCGAGCTGCTCGAGTCCATCGCCGCAGCGCTCGGCGTGTCCGTCAACGCCCTCAAGGATTACGGCGTCGAGACCGCAGGCGACCTCATGTCGCTGCTCGTGCGGCTCGAAGACTCCTTCGGCATAGTTCCCTCAGCCGACGGTTCGGGCCTCTCCCTGAACCCCAAGGCGCCGCACGCGCCCAAAGCCGCGATGGCGATCGAGTTGTGGGCAGAGAAGCGCGCACGGCTCGAGAACGGCGAGATCGACGCCGACGAGTACGAGGACTGGAAAGCCTTGCTGTAACGGCTCCCCGCATTTCGCAATCAACGCAACCGAATCAGGACGCCAGGCTAGGCGGTGAGCTCCGCTCGCTCCTGCGTAAGCTGAGTTTTTACTCCCCATTGCATGCAAAGGCATTTCAAGCGTAAATGGGGAGTAAATGACGCGGTGGCTTACATGGCGGCACACGGCAGTACACTGCGGCATTTCCCCTGATTACTCCCGTTTTCATTGAGGCGGCGAGATTCTTTACTCCCCATTAACCACCTGGGGAAACGCCGTACGGAGACCGTAAAAACGCCCGTTGAGTTCGATTTGAGTTTCACGGGCCCCGAAACGGCCTCGTTTCGTTCTCGGGGACAAAAATCGCGCGTCTACTCATTCGGGATAAATCTTTACTCCCGTTCCTCCGAATACCGCCCCGTGCCTTGTCGTCTTGAAATACGGGGAGTAAAACGCGAAATCGCAGGTGAAAGGGAGTAAAACGGCAAAGAAAAAGCCTCCGTCCCAACGCGGGAACGGAGGCCAGATTACCGTATTTACTCACCGCCGTCGCTGGCGGCTTTGCCATGACTCTCGTACGAAACGAAACTCAGCAGCACAGTGCGGCACTCAAAAATACAGGTCAGAACCCTGTCAGCCTACTCCCACTCGATTGTCGCGGGCGGCTTGGACGTAATGTCGTAGCACACGCGGTTGGCACCGGGAACCTCGGCCACGATGCGGCCGGAGATGCGGGCCAGGACGTCGTAGGGCAGCTTGGCCCAGTCGGCGGTCATGGCGTCACTGGACTCGACGGCACGCAGGATGATCGGACGCTGATAGGTGCGCTCGTCGCCCATAACGCCGACGGACTTGATGTCGGGCAGGACGGCGAAGTACTGCCAGCAGGAGTGCTCACTGTTGCGCTCGCCGGTCTGCTCGAACAGGCGCGCGTTGTACTCGTCCAGCTCCTCGCGCACGATGGCGTCGGCGTTCTTCAGGATCTCGAGCTTCTCGGGGCTCACCGCGCCGATGATGCGAATCGCCAGGCCGGGGCCCGGGAACGGCTGACGGTGCACGATGTGCTCGGGCAGGCCCAGCGCCAGGCCCAGTTCGCGCACCTCGTCCTTGAAAAAGTGGTCGAGCGGCTCGATGAGATCGAAGTGCACGCCCTCGGGGAACGGAATCAGGTTGTGATGGCTCTTGATGGTGGCCGTCTTGCCGCCCGTCTTGCGAGCGCCGGACTCGATGATGTCGGGGTAGATGGTGCCCTGGGCCAGGTACTTGACCGGCTTGCCGTCGGTCTCGAGCTGCTGCGCCACGGCGAAGAACTCTTTCCAGAACTGCGTACCGATGATGCGGCGCTTCTCCTCGGGCTCAGTCACGCCGGCCAGAAGCTCGGCATAGCGGTCCTCGGCGTGAACGTGAATAAAGTCGACATCGAACTGCTTGGTGAAGACCTCCTCCACCTGTTCGGGCTCGCCCTTGCGCAGCAGGCCGTGGTTGATGAACACGCAGGTCATCTGCTTGCCCACGGCGCGGGCGCCCAGCGCAGCCACGACGGAGGAGTCGACGCCACCGGACAGGGCCAGAATCACGCGGTCGTCACCGACCTTCTCGCGGAACTCGGCCGTCATGGTCTCGACCAGGTTGTCCATGCTCCAGTTGGGCTCCAGGCCGCAGATCTCAAACAGGAAGTTGCTCAGCAGCTGCTGACCGTACTCGGAGTGCTTGACCTCGGGGTGGAACTGCGTGGTGAAGATCTTGCGCTCGACGCACTCCATGGCGGCAACCGGGCACACGTCGGTGCTGGCGGTAACGGTAAAGCCCTCGGGCACCTCGGACACGGCGTCGCGGTGGCTCATCCACACGGTCTGCTCCATGGGCGTGGAGTTAAAGAGCTTGGCGCCAGCCGTGCGCGTGATGGTGGCGCGGCCGTACTCGCCCACCTCGGAGTGGCCAACCTTGCCGCCGAGCGTCACGGCCGTGATCTGATGGCCGTAGCAGAAGCCCAGGACGGGAAGGCCCAGGTCAAAGATGGCGGGATCGATGGACGGAGCGTCCTCGGCATACACGGAAGCCGGGCCGCCGGAAAGGATGAGCGCAGAGGCGTTCATCTCGCGAATCTCGTCGGCCGAGATGTCGCAGGGGACGATCTCGGAATACACGTTGAGGTCGCGGACGCGACGGGCAATGAGCTGACCGTACTGCGCACCAAAGTCGAGTACGAGGACCTTTGCGGAAGCCTTTTGATCCATGGTTCCCCCTCTTGTTGGCGGGGAGCCGGTGCCCACCCGCGTGAATGAACGAAAATAACCTCCATAGTGTACACGTTATATGGGGTTTCTCGCCCCTCGCGGCCATCAGCGCACGGCAAACGCACGACCTGGGCCCCTATTTGACGGCAATTGAAGTGTTTTCAAACGTTACAGATGATGTAATACGTTTGAACATTGGACGCCCTGTGCCACAATACTGCCGAACGACTCCGCCTCTGCGGCGGCAAATACGATAGGAATACCAGCATGAAGCGCATCCTTCTCATCGCCACGGGCGGCACCATCGCATCGACCGAGGACGGCAACGGCCTCTCCCCCGCCCTGACCGGTGAGGAGCTCGCCCAGAGCGTCCCCGAGATCTCGGGGCTCTGCGAGCTCGACGTCGTGCAGCCCATGAACATCGACAGCACCAACATGCGCCCGAGCGACTGGATGCGTATCCGCGACGTCATTGTCGAGGGTTATGCCGACCACGACGGCTTCGTGATTCTGCACGGCACTGACACCATGAGCTACACCGCAGCAGCGCTTTCCTACCTGATTCAGGACAGCCCCAAGCCCATCGTGCTCACCGGCTCGCAAAAGCCCATGGGCAATCCCTTTACCGACGCCAAGCTCAACCTGTACCAGAGCCTGCTCTATGCACTCGACGAGCATTCGCACGATGTGTCGATTGTGTTTGGCGGCGTCGCCATTGCCGGCACGCGCGCCCGCAAACAGCGCACCATGAGCTTTAACGCGTTCATCAGCGTGAACTATCCGCCCATCGCCTACATCCGCAACGACCGCATCGTGCGTAACGGACTTCATGGCACGCACCAGGGCGAAAACCCGGTGCGCTTCTACGACAACATCGATCCGCGTGTGTTTGTGCTCAAGCTCACACCTGGCGTAAACCCGGGCATTCTGGACGCCCTGGCCGATAGCTACGACGCCGTGATTCTGGAGACCTTTGGCATTGGCGGTATTCCCGAGTTTGGCGAGTCGGGCGAATCGTTCCAGGAAGCGATTTTCCGCTGGGTCGATTCGGGCCGCACCGTTGTTATGACCACGCAGGTACCCGAAGAAGGCCTGGACCTGGGCGTCTACGAGGTCGGTCGTGCTTACGCCGATCATCCGGGCATTCTGCGCGGCGATGACATGACCACCGAGACGCTCGTGGCCAAAACCATGTGGGCACTCGGCCAGTCGCGCGACGCCGCCGAGATCCAGCGCCTGTTCTACAGCCAAGTCAACCACGACCGCATCCCGATGGCGTAATCAGATATCGACCGGCGTCCCTTATTCAATGCCTTCAAGAAGCTCTGACACCGTCATGCCGAGTGCAGGCGCAATCTTAAATAGAATCTTGAGCGTGAAATTTGCCGTTCCGCCCTCGATCTGATCGAGATAGGGGCGGCTGATTCCTGCTGCCACGCAAAAATCGACCTTGGAGATCCCAAGGTCCCTGCGCGCCTGTTCGACTCGCTTGCCAAGAATCTGTTTCGCTCGTTCGTCCATGCAGCCGAGTTTGAAATGGAGCCGAACAAAAACGTAAACTATAGTTTACGTTTTGCCGAATACACAGGAGTTTTCTATGTCGGGTTCTTCGATTTACGTGCAGCACGCGAACTGCCGCTTACGCAATACGCCGCCCAAGCTCGTAGTTGTCGAAGCCGACTTTCTTTCGCCTGATGAGCGCACGGCCTTTACGCTGCTATCGAGTCGCGTTACATCCGCGTTGCTCCCCAATCCGAAACATAACGAACTCGCATTTCTATGCCAAAAACGCGGTTGCGCACTCGACCAGACAGCCGTTATCGCCACCACACAGCATGGCCTTCCGTTGCTGCTAGATGCCGCCGTCGCCCTCACGCTGCGCGGCGCGGGATACGAAAACGAGGCCGCCGCCGACATGGTCTTTCAACCACGATCGAGCGGCGGCCTCGCAGCAGCCATCGAATATGCTTGCAGGCTCGTTGCCTAAAGGGACAAGCTAAAAGCCCAGACCAAAGCCCGTGCCGGTAATCGCTGAATATATAAAGTAGACGTTGATCACGTTGAGGAACACACCCGTGATGCAACCGTTGCGCAGATAACGCTCGCACGTAAGTCGCGCCATCACCGCAGAGTCCTCGCTGTTCTTTGCCTGACGGCCTGCCGTAAAGTACGTCGCCACGCCGAGTAGCAGGTTGAGCACCGGCAGCGCCAGCAGCTCGTAACTCTTACCCCAGCGCGTCGCCTCGCCGGCGGCGTTAAACTTCGTAGCCACCTCGGGCCCAATGTTGGGAATGACAAACGCCGCAACCACCAGCGGAATTACCGCAAGTACGAGCAGCGCGATGCCCATGTAGCCGGCCTTTTTGCTGTACTGAAACATCCAAGCAGTCCTTTACACGTTAAAGCGGAAGTGCACGACGTCGCCGTCGGCCATGATGTAATCCTTGCCCTCGATGCGCAGCTTGCCGGCAGCCTTAGCGCCCTGCTCGCCACCGAGCTCGATGTAGTCGTCGTAGCCAATGACCTCGGCCTTAATAAAGCCACGCTCAAAGTCGGTGTGGATGACGCCGGCGGCCTGCGGGGCGGTCGCGCCCTGACGAACCGTCCAGGCCTTGACCTCCATCTCGCCGGCCGTAAAGAACGACTGCAGGCCGAGCAGCTTGTAGGCGGCCTGGGCGAGCACGTCCAGGCCGGGCTGCTCCAGGCCCAGGCTCTCCAGGTAGTCGGCGGCGTCCTCAGGGTCGAGCTCGGAAAGCTCGGCCTCGATCTTGGCGCAGATAGGCAGCGGCTTGACGCCGTCGATGGGCGCCAGGTCGTCGTTGAGCATGTCCTCGTCCACGTTGGCCACGTACAGGATGGGCTTCATGGTGAGCAGGAACAGACCCTTGGCGGCAGCACGCTCCTCGTCAGTCATCTCCATGGATGCGGCGCGCTTGCCCTCGTTGAGCCAGGCAAGCAGACGCTTGGCGACCTCGAACTTGGGCATGAGCTCCTTGTCGCGCTTAGCCTCCTTCTCGAGCTTGGGCAGCTGCTTCTCGAGCGTGCCCATGTCGGCCAGGATGAGCTCGGTCATGATGGTGTCGGCATCGCTGGCGGGATCGACGAACTCGCCCGTGCGGCCCACCTCACGCATGACGTTGGGGTCCTTAAAGTAGCGCACGACCTCGCAGATGGCATCGGTCTCGCGAATGTTTGCCAAAAACTGGTTGCCCAGGCCCTCGCCCTCGTTGGCACCCTTCACCAGGCCCGCGATGTCGACAAACTCGACCGTAGCCGGCACAATGCGGCCGGGGTTGACGATGTCGGCAAGCTTTTGCAGGCGGCTATCGGGCACATCGACGATACCCACGTTGGGGTCGATCGTGGCAAACGGGTAGTTGGCGGCAAGGCCGGTCTTTTTGGTAAGCGCGGTGAACAGCGTCGACTTGCCCACGTTGGGCAGGCCCACGATACCGATGGAAAGGGACACGACAGCTCCTTTTGGTACAAGCATTTCAAACTGCATAAGTATAGCGCCGCCGCAGCATCTGGGCGAACCCGGACACCACGGCGGCACGAATGAAGCAGAGATAGAGCTCGCTGACTAGTCCGCGAGCTTTTCCACCTGGTCGAGCATCTTGTCGAGCTTGGCCTTTGCTTCGGCTTTGACCTTCTCAGCTTCTTCGTGAGCCTTCGCCTTCTGGGCGGCCTTTTCTTCGGCTTCAGGATCGACGACGACCAGATTGGACGCGTCGTGCTCAACCAACTTGAGCGCATGCTCGGGACACACCTTGACACAGGCGCCGCAGCCCAAACAATACGTGGACTCCAACGCAAAGCGGCCGCTTCCCACCAGATCGCAGGCAAACGTGGGGCACACGTTGACGCACTCGCCGCACGACGTGCACTTGTCAAAATCGCACTCCGGCGTGCTCACCTGCATGTTCTGGGCAAGCTCGGGATGGTTTTGCAGCGTCGAGAGTACCAGCTGCCGCCCGTGCGTGAGCGAACGGCGACGCTTGGTCGTCGTGGTGCCGCACATGGTGTTGAGCGTGCGCTCCAGCTGGGTAATCTGATGGCGATGGGCCTTGAGCTTTTGCGTCACCGAGGCCAGCGCCGCCGTCGCCGGGTTGAGCTTGGTCACCGTCAGGCCCGTGGTGCGGGCGATCTTTTCCATGTACTCCTTGCGCTCGTACTCGCGGCGCTTATGGCATTTGAGGCTCTTGGAGTCGACCTCCAAGCCCATACCCGTGCCGGACCACTCCTCGGCCTTCGCAATCGCCTCGCCCAGAATGTCCTCACCGCCGGTGTTGCGGCACTTATCGCACACGCCCAACGGCAGGTAGACGCTCACGTTGGGATAGTCGGCCAGTACCGAGAACCAGGTCTCGGCCGTAATATCGCCCACGCAGGCGACGACGACCTCGTTTTCGCGCGGCATGCGCTTAAGGGCGCGCGTGCAGGTAACGTAGGCGGTCTCGTGGCTCGTGGCAGCAGAGACGATATCGTCATACAGGTTTTTGGGCGCCAGGCGCGGCGAGATGATTGCCTCGGTCGGACAGGCAGCGGCGCACAGGCCGCACTTGCGACAGGAGTCGAGGATCTCGATGGCGTCTTCCTCGACCTCGATAGCGTTGACCGGGCACACGTCCATGCACGCAGTGCAGCCGCTCTTTTCGTTTTTGCAGGTCAGGCACGGAATGGTGTTACCGCGCGGACGCTCCTTGTAGTCGGCAGGATTCCATTGCGGCGCCGACGGATCGAGTGCATCGGTCACACCGCCAAGCGGGTTTTTAAGAAAGTCGAAACCCTTGCTGATCTCGATAATGTCATCAAACAGATCGTGTTCCTGCGCCATGCGCGGCCCCTCCCTGAGCAGTGCAAACAAGCAAGAGATAATGATACGCTATCGGCCCACGCCTCGGGCAAATTACACGCGGAGCACCTTTGAGGCAAATAGACCTACAATCTATTGCCAGCCTAATCGCCTAGGTTTATTGAGGAGTCACAAGATGAAGATTGCCCTGATTGAACCGTTGGGAGTACCCGAGCAGACCATCGACGAGCTCTCCGCACCCCTTAAGGATGCCGGACACGAGTTTGTCTATTTCGATACCAAAACAACCGATCCGGTCGAGCTCGCTCGACGCAGCGAGGGCGCCGAGGTCGTCATGATCGCCAACAACCCCTACCCCGCCGAGGTCGTCGCCGGCTCCGATGCGCTCAAGATGATCGCCGTTGCCTTTACGGGCATCGACCACGTGGGGCTTTCCTCCTGCCGTGAGCGCGGTGTTGAGGTTCGCAACTGCGCCGGCTACTCCGACGTTTCGGTCGCCGAGCTCACCCTTGGCCTGACCATCGACGTGTTGCGCAAGGTGGGCGCCGCCGATGCCGCCGTCCGCAGCGGCAAGACGAGCGCCGGCCTAATGGGCACCGAGATCCGCGACAAGACCGTGGGTATCGTGGGCTGCGGTAAGATCGGCTGCGCCACGGGTCGTCTCTTTAAGGCCTTTGGCGCCCGCGTGCTGGGCTATGCCCGCCACGAGCATCCCGAGGCAGCCGAGGCCGGCATTGAGCAGGTTTCGCTCGAGCAGTTGCTCGCCGAGTCCGATATCGTAAGCCTGCACCTGCCTAACAATGACACCACGCGCAAGAGCTTTGGCACCGAGCAGTTCGCCCAGATGAAGGACGGTGCCGTCTTTATCAACTGCGCCCGCGGTGCCATCGTGGATAACGATGCCCTTGCCCAGGCACTCAACGACGATAAGCTCGCCGGTGCCGGCATCGACGTCTTTGATATGGAGCCGCCCATCCCCGCCGACTACGCACTCATCAACGCCAAGAACTGCACCTTCACGCCACATGTAGGCTTCCTTACGCACGAGGCCATGCAGCACCGCGCCAAGATTGAGTTCGACAACGTCGTCGCCTACGTCGAGGGTCGCGCGCAAAACGTTTGCGAGCTGTAGTCAAGACGATATGAGAAAGCCATTTGGGTCGCCTCCCCCGCGGCGCAGCTTCTTTCCG